>NZ_CP065424.1:5112500-5198760 GCF_017809215.1 Heyndrickxia oleronia | reverse complement strand
AACCATACCCTCCTTTTTTATTTAATAATTATTTTAGTAGGCAACGTAACATTGTTACATACGTATTCAGAATCTATATAATAAATTTTACAAAGTCGTCTATTTTAATAGTGTAGCTCAATCATTCCTATAGTGCTGTGGAAAACTTATAATAAGGAAAGAAAATAGATTTCGACAGTATCCACTGATTGTGGACAAGTTTATACATAGCTTGTTTAAAAACTATCCACAAGATATCCACAATTTGTGGATATCTTAGTTATGCACATACATTTATTCAGAGTGAAAACACAATAATCATATCAAATAATTATAGGCGTTGCAACGAAATTTAAAAATTGTCCACAACTCAATGAAACTGAGGAAAAAAATAATCCACAGGCTATTAATTTGTGAAAAACTTGTCAATAATTGTTGTGGATATAAAAATTCGTGTCGATAATTATCCACAAGCTTATTTTTTTCCTTTTAAAATTAATAATATCTGCAATTGGAAAAAGTATTCTCCTATAAGGAGTTGACAATTATAAAAGTTGATATTTATAATTAATAGGACTGTCTTTAACTTATAAGTATTTTTAAAAAATATTGTTGCTTAAAAAGCAATCGGTTATAATTTTTTATAGGTTTAACCACTATTCAAAAACAGTCTACTAATATAAAAGATCCTCGAGGGAGGTGTCATAAATGAAAAGAACATATCAACCAAACGCTCGTAAAAGAAGTAAAGTTCATGGATTCCGCGCACGTATGAGTACAAAAAATGGACGTAAAGTTCTAGCTAACCGTCGTCGTAAGGGAAGAAAAGTATTATCAGCGTAGACCACTGAAACGTCTCAGTGGTTTTTTTTTCATCTTTATTTGGTGGAATGAAAGCATGGGAAAGATTAGTGGAGCTGTGGTACAAGCCACTTCTAACAGTATTGAGAGTGATTACTATTGAAAAAACTATATCGTATTAAAAAAAATGATGAATTCCAAAAGGTATTTAAAAAAGGAAAATCATTTGCAAATCGCCAATTTGTAGTATATGTCCTTAAAAAAGGGGATCAAGACCATTTTCGTATTGGTCTATCTGTCAGTAAAAAGATAGGCAATGCGGTGAAACGAAATGAAATAAAGCGTTATCTTCGACAATCCATCCATGAATTGCATGAATGGATAGAACAAGGTAATGATTATGTGATTATCGCACGGAAACCTGCGGCCGACATGAATTTCCATGAAGTAAAAAAGAGTATTCAACATGTTTTTAAGGTAGCGAAAGTAATTAAAAACCTTAAACAATAAAGGTTCTTCCTTTATATGTTTTTTATGTAAGGAAAAAGGGGTTGTTTATTAAGGATTTAAGCATTTACTTTTTAAACAATCCTCAATTATATAGCTTTTTATATTAAGGGAGGAAACTACGCTTGAAAAAAAGAATATTTCTAATTATCGCAATCGTCGGTTTGATGACGGTACTTGCGGGCTGTACGGAATTTAATAAAGATATTACTCCTGACAGCAAGGGTTTTTGGAATGAATATATTGTATGGCCACTATCATGGGTAATCAAAGAGGTTGCCAAATTATTAGGGAATAGCTATGGACTGTCTATTATAGTCGTTACAATAATCATTCGCCTTATTATTTTGCCATTAATGATTAAGCAAACAAAAAGCTCAAAAGCAATGCAAGTAATCCAACCAGAACTAAAGAAGCTGAAAGAGAAATATAGTTCAAAAGATGCTGTGACACAACAGAAATTACAGCAGGAAACGATGAAGTTATTTCAACAATATGGCGTTAATCCTTTGGCTGGGTGTTTACCATTAATCATTCAAATGCCAATATTAATTGGATTTTATCATGCAATTAATCGGACACCAGCTATTCGTGAATCTATGTTTTTATGGTTTGATCTAGGCTCACCAGATTATATTTTAGCGTTTGTTGCAGGGGTAACCACTTTCCTTCAACAAAAAGTGATGATGGCTGGTCAGGATCAAAACCCGCAAATGGCCATTATGCTTTGGGTTATGCCAGTGATGATTATTGTTATTGGAGTAAGCCTACCTGCTGCATTACCTTTATATTGGGTAGTAGGGAATATCTTTATGATGATTCAAACGTACTTTATTAAAACTCCGGCATTACAGAAAGATACTACAACAGTGGGTAAAGCGAGGGGAGTTAAAAAGTGAAGGAATATACTGCTAAAGGACATAGTGTCGAAGAAGCAGTCGAGTCAGCCTTACGAGAACTAAATGTAACGAAGGAACGTATTGAATATCAAGTAATTGATGAGGGAAAAAAGGGTTTGTTTGGCCTTTTTGGTAGTAAACCTGCTATTGTTCATGTTCAGCTCAAACCTGATCCGATTGAAGAGGCAAAAATCTATCTAGTCGATGTTATAAAAAAAATGGGAATTGATCCTCATATTGAGATTAAAACAGAGGGGAAAATTGCTGAATTTAAAATCACTGGAAAAAATATGGCATTACTTATAGGCAAAAGGGGACAAACGTTAAATTCCTTACAAGTACTTACTCAGTTAATTGCTAATCGTTATACGAATCAATTTATTAATATAGTGTTAGATGCAGAAAATTATCGGGAACGAAGGGAATATGCTCTTATCCAGTTAGCTGAACGATTAGCTGAAAAGGCTGTTTATACAAAACGGCCTGTAACATTGGAGGCGATGCCTTCCTTTGAGAGAAAAATTATTCATAATGCATTATCCCGAAATAAAAAAATTCAAACTCATTCAGAAGGTGAAGAACCAAATCGCTATTTGGTCATTCATCCAGTTGTGAAAAATCCAAGCAATTAGTGCTTGGATTTTTTTGCGTCTGCATGTCAACTAAATGTGTATCCTGTATAGGGCCCGGCACTTTTTTTGATCCCTAATATCGTCTTCATCTATCTATTACCTGCTTTCTTGTTATTCACATGTGGATAAGTTAAAATAAATATCATTAAAAACGAAATTGTGGATAAAACTTTCTGCTTTTTTTAACGTTAAGAATTTGTTATTCTAATATTTTGGGGATAACTATTTCAGTTTTACAACTATTATTTTTTAAATAGATGATTTTAACTAAAGAAGTGAGGTGAAAGTGATGGAATTTGATACTATATCAGCGATCTCAACTCCGATGGGTGAGGGAGCAATAGCGATTGTTCGGCTTAGTGGTGATCAGGCAATTGAAATTACCGATAAATTATTTGTTGGTGTGAGCGGGAAAAAGCTTGAGAATGTGAGCTCCCATACTATTCACTACGGTAAAATAATTGATCCAACTACAGATGAAGTAGTTGAAGAAGTAATGGTAAGTGTAATGAAAGCACCAAAAACATTTACTAGAGAAAATATTGTCGAGATTAACTGCCATGGTGGTTTAGTTTCAGTGAACCGCGTGTTGCAGCTTGTTTTAAGATATGGAGCAAGATTAGCTGAGCCAGGGGAGTTTACGAAAAGAGCCTTTCTAAATGGACGAATTGATTTGTCTCAAGCTGAAGCAGTAATGGATTTAATTCGTGCGAAAACTGATCGTGCGATGAATATGGCATTGGGGCAAATGGAAGGAAGACTATCAAAGTTAATTCAAAAACTACGCCAGGAAATATTAGAAGTAGTTGCTCATGTAGAAGTGAATATCGATTATCCAGAATATGATGATGTAGAAGAAATGAGCCATCGAATGTTAAAGGAAAAGGCAAATTATGTTCGAGATGAATTAAAGAAGCTTCTACAAACAGCAGGTCAAGGAAAGATATTAAGAGAAGGACTTTCTACTGCTATAATCGGTAGACCTAATGTAGGAAAATCCTCCTTATTGAATAGCTTAGTTCAAGAAAATAAAGCTATTGTAACGGATATTCCAGGAACAACTCGTGATGTAATTGAGGAATATGTAAATGTTCGCGGTGTCCCACTCCGCTTAGTAGATACAGCAGGTATTCGTGAAACTGAAGATATTGTTGAGAAAATCGGTGTGGAGCGCTCTAGAAAAGTACTAAAGGAAGCCGATTTAATCCTTCTTGTATTAAATTATGCAGATGATTTAACAAAGGAAGATGAGCAGTTATTTGAAGCGGTAAAAGGAATGGATGTTATTGTTATTATTAATAAAACCGATTTACCGCAAAAAATAGATATGGATAAAGTAAAAGAGCTATCCAATGAACATAAAGTAATTACAACCTCCTTATTAGAGGAAAAGGGTGTTGATGACTTGGAGGAAGCCATCTCATCAATGTATTTTCAAGGTTCAATTGAAGCTTCTGATTTAACGTATATTTCAAATAGCCGCCATATTGCATTAATTGGGCAGGCATTAGATGCGATCGAGGACGTTTTAAGTGGAATAGAATTTGGAACGCCAATTGATATTATTCAAATCGATTTAACACGTACATGGGAGTTGTTAGGTGAAATAATAGGGGATACTGTACAAGAGAGCTTAATCAATCAATTATTTTCACAATTTTGTTTAGGAAAATAAACATACAAATAAACAGTTTTAAAAGGTAAGGAGGGAAATATCATGCAAAAATACGATGCGGGTGAATATGACGTAATCGTCGTCGGTGCCGGTCATGCTGGCTGTGAGGCAGGACTTGCTGCAGCAAGAATGGGTGTCAAAACCTTAATGGTGACCATTAATCTTGATATGGTTGCCTTTATGCCATGTAATCCTTCGGTAGGAGGCCCTGCAAAAGGTGTAGTTGTACGGGAAATAGACGCACTTGGTGGCGAAATGGGGAAAAATATCGATAAAACCTATATTCAAATGAGAATGTTGAATACAGGTAAGGGCCCAGCGGTTCAAGCACTTCGTGCCCAAGCAGATAAGTTCCAATATCAAAATGAAATGAAAAAAACACTTGAGAATGAGCCAAACCTGACATTGCTTCAAGGTATGGTTGAGGAATTAATCGTAGAAGATGGAATTTGCCGTGGTGTTGTTACTAAAACAGGTGCTGTGTATCATTCGAAGACGGTTGTTATAACAACAGGAACGTTTTTACGAGGTGAAATTATTATTGGGGACTTGAAATATTCAAGCGGACCAAATAATCAACAGCCATCTATTAAACTTTCTGAGCACTTGGAAGAACTAGGATTTGAGCTAGTTCGTTTTAAAACTGGGACACCACCAAGAATTAATAGTCATTCAATTGATTATAGTAAGACAGAAATACAACCAGGTGATGAAGTACCTCGAGCGTTCAGCTATGAAACGACAAAATACATTACGGATCAATTACCATGCTGGTTAACATATACAAATGAACAAACCCACCAGATTATCGATCAAAATTTACATCGGTCTCCGATGTTCTCAGGTATGGTAAAAGGAACTGGTGCCCGTTACTGCCCATCTATTGAGGATAAGGTTGTACGTTTTTCTGATAAACCAAGACATCAAATCTTTTTAGAGCCAGAGGGAAGAAATACACAAGAAGTATATGTACAAGGACTTTCAACAAGCCTTCCAGAAGAGGTTCAGCAGAAGATTTTAGCAACAGTTCCTGGCTTAGAGAAAGCACAAATGATGCGTGCTGGATATGCGATTGAATATGATGCCATTGTACCAACACAACTATGGCCAACATTAGAAACGAAAACTGTGAAAAATCTTTTCACTGCAGGCCAAATTAATGGTACTTCTGGATATGAGGAAGCGGCAGGCCAAGGATTAATGGCTGGAATTAATGCTGCAAGAAATGCTCAAGGAAAAGAAGGCGTTATATTAAGTCGATCAGATGGCTATATTGGTGTATTATTAGATGATTTAGTAACGAAAGGAACAAACGAACCTTATCGCTTATTAACTTCTCGTGCTGAATACCGTTTATTACTTCGTCATGATAATGCAGATCTTCGTTTAACAGAGCTAGGCTATCAAATAGGATTAATTAAAGAAGAAAGATATGCAAAATTTATGGAGAAGAAAGAATGCATTGAAGCGGAAATTCAACGTTTACGTTCGATTATTATTAAGCCGAATGAAAAAACACAGGATTTAATTCGTCAAGCGGGTGGAAGTGAATTAAAGGATGGTATCCGTGCTTCAGATTTACTAAAACGACCAGAAATGTCATATGCCCATATTCATGAACTTGTACCTGCAGAAACAACATTACCGCAGGAAGTTACTGAACAAGTAGAAATTCAAATTAAATATGAAGGGTATATTGATAAATCACTTCAACAAGTAGAAAAACTAAAAAAACTAGAAGACAAGAAAATTCCAGAGGATATCGACTACGATGCAATTAATGGAATTGCTACTGAAGCTCGTCAAAAACTAAGTAAGGTACGTCCACTATCAATTGCCCAAGCTTCAAGAATCTCTGGTGTTAACCCATCTGATATATCAATTTTGCTCGTATATATTGAACATGGCAGAATAGCAAAGGTAGCTAAAGAATAATCATTAAGGGTGGACATAAAACATGAATATTGAGCAATTTACAAACCAATTAGAGGAAAAGGGGATTTCCCTTTCCTCTAAACAATTACAACAGTTTGAACGTTATTTTGAACTCTTAGTTGAGTGGAATGAAAAAATGAATTTGACTGCCATTACTGAAAAAAATGATGTCTATTTAAAACACTTTTTTGATTCAATCACTGCAGCTTTTTATGTGAATTTTAATGAACCACTAAAAATCTGTGATGTTGGAGCTGGTGCTGGATTTCCAAGTATTCCACTGAAAATATGTTTTCCTGAAATAAAGGTTACAATAGTAGATTCATTACAAAAGAGAATCTCATTTTTGGATAATTTATCGAAAGAATTAGAATTAAAAGACACCTTCTTCTATCATGATCGAGCAGAAACCTTTGCTCAAAAGAGTGAACATCGTGAACAGTATGATTTAGTGACAGCAAGAGCAGTTGCAAGAATGTCCGTTCTAAGTGAATTATGTATTCCTTTAGTAAAGCAAAATGGTCTCTTTGTGGCTATGAAAGCCGCCAACGCAAACGAAGAGTTACAGGCTGCCTCTAAGGCGCTAAAACTTCTTGGTGCAGAGGTCGAAGCAATACATTCTTTCACATTGCCTTATGAAGAAAGTGAACGTAATATTATAGTAATAAATAAAAATAAGCAAACCCCCAAAAAATACCCACGAAAACCAGGAACACCAAATAAATTGCCATTAGAGTAATATCAACTTCTAATGTTATACGTAATTAAGGCACTTTTTTTAGTATTGTATTATCCTGAGTTTATCAGGTGAGAATGATGGGATTCAATCTGAAAATGGCCTTCCTAGGGGAACAAAGGGGTATACCGATGATTGACATGAGCTCTTTTCTTAATACTTGTTTAACAGTAAAGCTGTTTTCGCATCATTTGTTGCTTTTGTAAAAGCCCAACTACCGGCTGATGGAGATTGAAGCCCTTTTCTCACTAAAATGAAACGTGTAGCAATCCTCAGTCGATATGTATCAGTGATAACTTTACTAGCAACAATGTTTGAGAAAAGAGCCAACAGTAAAGAAAAGGGCTTGTAATAATCATTTTTATAATAGATTTTTAAAGAAATGTTGACAGAAAGATAGAATCATCCTGTTTTTTTGAGTAATTTCTACGAAAAACATTATTATATTTATTATTTCTTGTTTAATCATGTAGGAAAAACTCGAAAAATTACAAATGTAAATGCAGGAACTTGTCTTATAATATAGAATAAGTAGGTAGGGAGTTTCGTAAAGGTGGTGTCAGATGATGAAGCATCCTTTCTCTCGTTTCTTTGGTGTGGGCGAAAAAGTGGAAGAGGCGGAAAGGGAAATCATAAGTGAAAATGAGGAAGTTAGGAAAATACCAACTTCTTGCATAGTTCCCAATCGTTTTCAGCCAAGGACCATATTTGATGATAATAAAATTGAAGAGTTGGCAAGAACCATCCATACACATGGAATTATTCAGCCAATTGTTGTACGAGAGTATAGTACCAATCAATTTGAAATAATTGCAGGTGAACGCAGATTTAGAGCTGTTCAAAAGTTAGGTTGGGATAAGGTCCCTGCTATTATTAAAAACTTTAATGATACAGAAACGGCTTCTGTTGCATTAATTGAAAATCTTCAGCGAGAAGAGCTATCTCCGATTGAGGAAGCAGTTGCCTATGGAAAGCTTTTGGAATTACATAATCTTACGCAAGAAGCATTGGCACAAAGGCTTGGAAAAGGTCAATCGACCGTTGCTAATAAGCTTCGTTTACTTAAGCTTCCACAGGAAGTACAAGACGCACTTTTACAAAAATTAATTACAGAGCGTCATGCTCGTGCACTTATTCCTTTAAAAGAACCAGAAAAGCAAATTAAGCTTTTAGCTGAAATTATCGAAAAAAACCTCAATGTGAAACAAACCGAAGATTATGTTGTTAGGTTATTAAATAAATCAGAACGAAAAGCAAAACCACGTCGCCAAGCATTTAGTAAAGATATGAGGATTGCTGTAAATACAATCCGTCAATCTTTAACAATGGTCGCTGACAATGGCATTAAGTTAGATTCTGAAGAAGAAGAATTTGATGAATACTATCAAATTACAATAAAGATTCCTAAGAAAAAATAAAAATGCTAGATTAAGAGAAGCTTGTATGCAAGTTTCTCTTTTTTTCTATAAGCTCTTTCTCAAATATTATGGCTAATAAATATAGGGTAAAGACATCAGCCCGCCTAAATTTACTAAGGATAAAAGCAGCAAAACTTCAAAAAAACGATTCGAAAACAATCCTTTCTAAAAATTGAAAATAACCCTGTAAGTATATCCAGATATTTTCGTTTCTTCTACTAAAAATTAGAAAATGAATTTTTTTACATAAAACTAAACCTTCTATATGAAACTTTGATAAAATAGAAAATATGATTGCTAATTTATTAGGAAGTTGAAGGTGGGTGACACGCTTGGGCAAAATTATTTCAATTGCCAACCAAAAAGGTGGGGTCGGGAAGACGACTACCTCTGTCAACTTGGGTGCCTGCTTAGCTTATATCGGTAAAAAAGTATTGCTAGTTGATATTGACCCACAGGGAAATGCAACGAGCGGAGCAGGCATTGATAAAGGTGAAGTCCAACAATGTATTTATGATGTACTTGTAGATGATGTTGATATAAAAGATGTAATTAAGCCAACTGAGGTTGAACGATTATATTCAGTTCCAGCCACTATTCAATTAGCAGGGGCAGAAATTGAATTAGTTCCAACTATTTCAAGGGAAGTTAGATTAAAGCGTGCGTTAGAAACGATTAAAGAGGAGTATGATTTTATTATTATAGACTGTCCTCCATCTTTAGGATTATTAACAATTAATGCACTCACTGCATCTGACGCTGTCCTTATTCCTGTACAATGTGAGTATTATGCATTAGAAGGTTTGAGTCAGCTTTTAAATACCGTTCGATTGGTACAAAAACACTTAAATCACGATTTAATGATAGATGGTGTCCTTCTTACGATGCTTGATGCGAGAACCAACTTAGGAATCCAAGTAATTGATGAAGTGAAGAAATATTTCCAAGATAAAGTGTATCGGACGATTATTCCTCGCAATGTACGATTAAGTGAAGCACCCAGTCATGGTGAACCAATTATCATTTATGATTCAAAATCAAGAGGAGCGGAAGTTTACTTAGATTTAGCAAAGGAAGTGGTGGTAAATGGCTAAAGGTCTTGGGAAAGGCATTAATGCACTATTTGCTAATGTTGATGTTTCTAATGATGAAACTGTAAAAGAGGTTAAATTAAAGGAATTACGACCGAATCCTTATCAGCCAAGAAAAGTATTCCAATCAGAGGCAATCGAAGAATTAAAGGTTTCAATTATTGAGCATGGAATTCTTCAGCCGATTATTGTTCGAAAAAGTATTAAAGGTTATGAAATTGTTGCGGGAGAAAGGCGTTTTCGTGCAGCTAAGGAAGCAAAGCTTGATATGGTTCCGGTGGTTGTTAGGGAATTAACTGAGCAACAAATGATGGAATTTGCTGTCCTTGAAAACCTTCAGCGTGAGGATTTAACGCCAATTGAAGAGGCGAATGCTTATCAAATGCTGATAGAGAAGCTACATTTAACCCAAGAGGAGCTCTCTAAACGTTTAGGAAAAAGCAGACCACATATTGCGAATCACCTACGGCTTCTTGCTCTTCCTGAAAAAGTCCAAGATCTGATAACTGCTGGAAAGATATCCATGGGCCATGGACGTGCGCTTTTAGGGTTAAAAAATAAGGATAAATACCAAGCTGTTGTAGAAAAGATTATAAAAGATGGCTTAAATGTTCGACAGTTAGAAAAGCTTGTTCAGCAATTAAATGAGGATGTTCCACGTGAAACAAAAAAAGTAAAAGAAGAAAAAAATGTGTTTATCCGTGAGACAGAAAATGTTTTACGAGAAAAACTAGGAACAACTGTTTTAATTAAAAGAACAAAGAAAAAGGGGAAAATTGAAATTGAATTTTTCTCTGATGAAGATTTAGAAAGAATACTAGCCGTTTTAGATAAAAATAATGATGAATGATAGACCATCTATGTAGATGGTTTATTTTTTAATCCTTTTATACAGGTCGTTTTTATAAAGTTTGTTGCCTTTGTAAAAGACCAACTGCCAGCTTTAACACCTTATAAAGGATTCAGCAGTATTATAGGCTTTCAGCTCTGTTCTCCGTAAAATAAAGAAGGTAGCAGTCTTCAACCGATAGTTATTAGTGAAACTTTAAAAATTGTGAATAGGTGATATCGTGGTTTTATTAGGGACAATTGTAAATGCATTGTGTATTATTATTGGTTCACTGTTAGGCAAATTATTACATAGAATTCCAGAAAAAATGAAAGGCACGGTAATGCATGCAATCGGCCTTGCAGTAATTGTATTAGGGTTGCAAATGGGAATAAAAAGTGAACATTTCCTTATAGTCATTTTAAGTTTAGTATTTGGTGCAATTATTGGAGAGGCATTGGCATTAGAAGACAAATTAAATCAATTAGGTTATTGGCTTGAAAAAATGATTGGGGCCAAAGGGCAAGGAAATATTTCAGAAGGTTTTGTTAACTCTACGCTCATTTTTGTTGTAGGTGCTATGGCTATAATTGGTGCATTGGATAGTGGAATCCGTGGAGATCATAATGTTTTATTTACGAAAGCAATTATTGATGGTTTCACAGCATTAATTTTAACAACTACACTGGGGATTGGTGTGATTTTCTCAGCAATTCCAGTGTTGATCTATCAAGGGATTATTGCTATATTCGCCACACAAATTGATCGGATTGTTCCAGATGATTTAATGAATTCATTCATTGTTGAAATGACATCAACAGGAGGAATTATGATTGTGGCAATCGGCCTTAACATTACAGGATTAATAAAAATTAGAGTTGCAAATCTATTACCGGGTATACTCGCTGTGGCCATCATCGTTACACTGATATATTTTTATCAAATATTAATAATATAGTAGGGGAGTGTCATATCTTCCCCTGTTATTTTAAATGGTACTTTCTTGATTATTATTCCAGTTTGCTTCCTGTAGGGATAAATAATGATCGTACGAACGACTTGCGCGATAAATACCACCCGCAATTGTCCTTGCCATTTTTACCACTAAGTTTAGACGTGTATTTTGAAGGACAAAGAACTCCATAAATCCACTTACATTAACAATCCCTGTTATATGCATATCACCAACATAAGGCAATTCCTTTTTCACTCCTGCACCAGGTTTAATCGGTCCATCAATGATTTGGATCATTCCTACACTCTTAAGTTTACCTAGACATGCATCGATGGCAATAACAAAGGGATTATCATGTACTTCATAGATCATTTTAATTTTTTCTTCCAGGTTTACTGCATGGACAGGTTCATCTAGTGTTCCATAAACTGTGAAAATACTCGGCCCTTTTTCTTGTAAAAACGTTCCGGTGAGTGGTCCTAATGAATCTCCAGTTGATCGATCGGTACCTATACAAACAATAATTAATGGTTGATTATTCTTCTTCGGTAGCATAGATAATAGTTGGGATGAAATAATATCCTTAGCCATCCGTTCATCATAGGGTATTTTCTTTTCTTCTTGATTGTATTCAAATATCCTTTTTCCAAGATTCATTCGTTCCACTCCTCATCAATGGTATTATCAGTATACGGACGAAAGCTTTTTTCTATACATAAATGGAGACAGTTTTAGGGAAAATAAAAAATTAACCCTTTATAATAATTGGATAGGATCATTTTTTCTATATAGGCTGGTGAAAGAATTGAATAATATGGAGAAGTCCACTGAAAAAGTGGTTGATAAACTATTTAATGAAGAAATGTGGATGAATATAGGGGAAACAGTATTAAAAATTTTTATCATCTTGGTTGTCTCTTCTCTTATTGTTAGAATTGGAAAGATAATGATCCGCAATGTTTTTAAGATGAGAGCTAAATCACCCATCCGTATTTCAGAACGCAGGGAAAATACTCTATTAAAGCTCTTAGAAAATATGCTAACGTATTTAATATATTTCATTTCATTAATAACGATCCTTTCAACTTTAAATGTAGATGTAAAAGGACTTTTAGCAGGTGCGGGAATTGTAGGGTTAGCAGTAGGGTTTGGAGCACAAAGTCTCGTTCGAGATATTATTTCAGGTTTTTTTATCATCTTTGAGGATCAATTTTCAGTAGGGGATTATGTAGGCATTGGAAAGTTCACTGGTACGGTAGAGGAAATAGGACTTCGTACGACAAAGATAAAAAGCTGGACAGGTGAAATTCATATTCTTCCGAATGGAAATATAACTGAGGTAACGAACTATTCGATAAATAATAGTATTGCTGTGGTAGATATTAATATTCCTTATGATGAGAACATTAGTAAGGCAGAAGATGTAATTGAAAATCTTTTAGAAGGACTTCAGGATAAGTATGAAGAAATGATTAGTAAACCAGAATTATTAGGTGTTCAAGGATTAGGAACTTCAGATTTAAAATTACGGATCATTTCAGAAACAAAACCAATGATGCATTGGCATATTGCAAGAGTGATAAGAAAGGAAATTAAACTAACACTGGATCATTATGGTATTAAGGCACCATTTCCTAAGTTAGTCATGTATTCACGTAATGGTGAAGAAATGATGAATGAACAATTTGGGAGGGAATAATATATGGAAAAAGAATTTGGAATGAATGATATAGTAGAAATGAAAAAACAACATCCTTGTGGAACCAACCGTTGGAAAATAATACGTATGGGTATGGATATTCGAATCAAATGCGAGGGCTGTGGACATAGTGTAATGATCCCCAGAAGAGAATTTGCGAGAAAAATGAAAAAGGTATTAGTGAAGCATGAAGAATAAATTCATGCTTCTTTTATTGGGATGTGGGCTAATCAAGGCGCTTGCGCTTTTCTATGATAATTCATATAATTGAGCAAGGTATGTTTACGATAGATGAGATAACAATAATTTTAATAGATATTTTAGAGGAGTGACCGAATATGGCGCTTACAGCCGGAATTGTAGGATTGCCGAACGTTGGGAAATCTACATTATTTAATGCGATAACAAAAGCTGGAGCAGAATCTGCAAACTATCCTTTCTGTACTATTGATCCGAATGTTGGGATCGTAGAGGTTCCAGATGAACGTTTAAATAAATTAACTGAACTTGTTCAACCGAAAAAAACTGTACCTACAGCATTTGAATTTACAGATATTGCTGGGATCGTTAAAGGTGCAAGTAAAGGGGAAGGATTAGGAAATAAATTCCTCTCCCATATTCGCCAAGTGGATGCAATTTGTCATGTTGTTCGCTGTTTTGCTGATGGAAATATCACACATGTATCCGGTAAGGTAGATCCGATTGACGATATCGAAACTATCAATCTTGAGTTGATTCTTGCCGATTTGGAAACTGTTGATAAACGAATTGGCCGTGTAGAAAAACTTGCAAAGCAAAAGGATAAAGAAGCATTAGCAGAATATGAAGTGCTAGCTAAATTAAAAGAAGCGCTTGAATCTGATCAACCAGCTCGTTCAGTAGAATTTACTGAAGAAAAATTAAAGCTTGTAAAAGGACTTCACTTATTAACAAGTAAGCCAATTTTATATGTAGCAAATGTTGGCGAAGATGAGGTTGCAGACCCTTCTAATAATGAATATGTTCAAAAAGTACGTGAATATGCAACCAATGAGGGTGCAGAAGTTATTGTGGTTTGTGCTAAAATTGAAGAGGAAATAGCTGAGCTTGATGAGGATGAAAAGGCAATGTTCTTATCAGAGCTAGGAATTCAAGAATCTGGCTTAGATCAATTAATTAAAGCTGCATATAGTTTACTTGGACTAGCTACTTATTTTACTGCAGGTGTTCAAGAGGTTCGAGCTTGGACTTTTAGAAAGGGAATGAAAGCTCCGCAATGTGCAGGTATTATACATTCAGACTTTGAAAAGGGCTTTATCCGTGCAGAAACAGTTTCATATGATGATTTAATGGCTGGTGGTTCTATGACTGCAGCAAAAGAAGCTGGGAAGGTTCGTCTTGAAGGGAAAGAATACCTTGTTCAAGATGGAGATGTTATGCACTTTAGATTTAATGTTTGATTTTATTTAAAAGGCAGTACGATACATCGTACTGCCTTTTTTGGTATTGATTTATTTTTTTATAAATTATATCTTTAATCTTTGCATAGAACGTATATTCGTGTTAATGTAATGGTAATAGTATAACTGCATACGCTTTTTGTAAAAAATATCTATCCCATTGCAACATAGCAGTGATTATGCTATAATTTCTTATTGTGAGTAATGACCGTAAATATACATTGCTCCTTGCCCTTTATAGAAAGGGCCGCATAGTCCATAAGGAGGTGACAGAAAGATGAAAAAGTACGAAGTTATGTACATTATCCGACCAAATATTGAGGATGAAGCTAAAAAAGCTGTAGTTGAACGTTTTGATAACATTCTAACAACTCAAGGTGCGGAAATCATCGAATCTAAAGACTGGGGTAAGCGTCGTCTTGCATATGAAATTGAAGACTTCCGTGATGGTTTCTACCGTCTAGTTACTGTTAATGCTAACCCAGAAGCGGTTCAAGAATTTGACCGTCTTGCTAAGATTAGTGGCGATATTATCCGTCACATCATCGTAAAAGAAGAAGAATAATTTAAATAGTTGCTATGTTTCACATGGAACATAGCTTTGAATAAGGGAAGGAGTTGATTCTGATGATGAACCGAGTAGTATTAGTAGGTCGCTTAACGAAAGATCCTGATTTACGATATACTCCGAGTGGGGCTGCAGTTGCTACATTTACTCTTGCTGTTAATCGTACATTTACGAATCAACAAGGTGAAAGAGAGGCAGATTTTATTAATTGCGTAGTGTGGCGCAAACCTGCAGAAAATGTTGCTAACTTCTTGAAAAAGGGAAGTTTAGCGGGTGTTGATGGACGTTTGCAAACTCGTAATTATGAAGGTCAAGATGGAAAACGTGTCTATGTTACTGAAGTTGTGGCAGAAAGCGTTCAATTCTTAGAGCCAAGAAATTCTGGACAACCTCGTACTGGTAATAATGATTTTTATGGCGGAAGCCAGGGAAATCAGGGTAACCCGTTTAGTCAAAATCAGAATCAACGAAATCAAGGATATACACGAGTAGATGAAGATCCATTCTCAAATGATGGGCAACCAATTGATATTTCAGATGACGATCTTCCATTCTAAAGTGATCTAAATGAAGGAAATGGAGGGAAATAACATGGCAGGTGGACGCAGAGGCGGACGTAAACGTCGTAAAGTGTGTTACTTCACATCAAACGGTATCACACACATCGACTATAAAGATGTAGATCTTTTGAAAAAGTTTATTTCTGAACGTGGAAAGATTCTTCCACGTCGTGTAACTGGAACAAGCGCTAAATACCAACGTAAATTAACGATTGCTATTAAACGCGCTCGTACTATGGCTTTATTACCATATGTATCTGGTGAATAATATTAAATAGTAATTAAAAGCACAGTGAAGATAAATCTTACTGTGCTTTTTTGTATTCATTTTTACATTTAGAATATAACTGATTAGTGCACTACTTTAAAGAATTAACCTTGTTGCATAATAGTTATAATTGATACGACTTTTCCCAGCTATCACTATTAATGATAGTAAATTATTTTTAGAAAGAAAAAAGCCCAATTTCTCAATTCTTAATTTTCACACTGAGAAATTGGGCTTTATATTATTGCAATTTCCTTTTTGTTGTAAATTCCCATTTTCCTGATGATATCCCGAGAAGGAAAAGAAAAATCCTTCTCTCTCTAATAATTAGAACATCAGTGGGATATAAGGGGAAACATATCTGGATATACCTGTTGTCCCTTACAATCCATATTTACTATTAATTAGAAATATGCATTTTGCATGATGAAATTGAGCTCGAAGATAAGCTATATCGGTAATCTCAAACGACTTTGTTTCGTGAATTGCACTATATAGCTTCTCAAGCGATGTTTTGCCAACCTTATTCACTTTGACTTGTTATTCTACCATGGTGTTTCAGTTTTGTGTTCAATAACTTGTAATACTTTCGGTTCAATAGCTTTTAATAATTGTTCCGTTGAATGATTGTTTTTAGGAATCTCTCCATTTTGCTCAGCTTGAATTTGTCTTTCAACCTGTGTTTTTGCGACCACATCAATCACTTGTTGTTTAGAGACACTTTTAGATGCTGCAATCTCCACAACAGATTTACCTTTTGCTAATTCTTGTTTTAATTCTGTCGGGTTCATTTTTAATAAAGAAAAGAGTTTTTCATCATTTATAAAGGCATCAGCAGTATAATCGGGCTTACCATTTAATGAGAAGAAACCTTCTACTCTACTGTTTGAAGGTGTAGTCTCACCTCCGATAAGAGAAACACTGATAGTATTGTCCTGAACAAATACTTGGTAGAACGGTGTTTTTGATCCCTTTTTGATGTAATTCAACATAAATGTTTTTTGATCTAGGTTCTCCATTTGCTCCATAGTAAACTTGTAATCTTCGATGTTGCCATACATTTTATCAATGAGCAAATCTACTTTTGCCTTGATTTCCTGATCGGTTAAAGTAATGAGTGGCTTCTCTTTAGGCTCCCAATTCTCTTGATTCACGTGTTCAATTTTACCTGTATTACCGTTTGTATGAAGGGTAATCTTTTTGCCGGTTCCTCCTTTTTCCTGCAGTATGATGCTTGTTTGGACACCTTCAACATTGCTTGCATCGATAATCTTAAACGATTTTGTTTCAGGAAATGCGCTATACAGCTTTTTAAGTGTTTCCTTGCCAACTTTATCCATCTTGACTTGTTCAGCAGTCATTGGTGTTCTAGTAAGCATTTCAATCAGGGGTGGGGCAGCAAATGCAGAGGTTGGAATCAAAATTGCAGCAGCAACTAATCCACCAATTAATCGTTTTTTCATGGTTACTTCTCTCCTTTTTTGTTGCAAATATTGAGAATATGACTGTTCTATTCGTTTGGAAATTGCCGTAGGGCACTCCATAGTTTCTGCCTGTTTATGCAGATGTTCACGGATTTTTCGTTCAATAGTCATTGATTTTTTCCATCCTTTCCAAGGGGAGAATCCCTTTATTTTTTCGAAGCGACTGAATGGCTGCATGATATCTGGACTTGACCGTACCCAGTGGAATATCGAGCAATGTCGCAATTTCCTCAAGAGTATAGTCGTGATAAAAGCGGAGGATAATCACCGCTCGTTGTTTGTCGGTTAGTTTTTGGATAGCTTGTGATATCATTTGGTTTGTTCCATCATTCAACACAGTAGGTTGATCCCAATGAGACTCTTCCTGTGAGAAGCTACGGATGCGTTCAAAAATTCGGAATCTCCGCCAGCTCTTGACTCGAAATCTCTGCACTTGACGGATTACCAATCCGTTTAGCCAAAAGTGGAAAGGACGGTTCGTATCGTAGTTAGCAAGTGAGGTCCACATTTGCATATAGATCTCATTCATGACATCTTCTCGATCCTGCTGATGATCCACCATAAAGGAGACTGTTCTGTAGACATCCTGATAGGTGGCATCATATAACATATGAAACGCCTGTTGATCACCATCTTTCATTTTTGTGAGTAATTGGTACATATATTCACTTTGCATGCAGAAGGCCCTCCTGGGTAAGCAGCTTACACACTATATTGTCTCTTTATCAGAAAAAGGTTCGGTTTTTTTTCTTATTTTTTGCAAACGATTGATTGCAAGAGGTTATCGGTCCGGAAAACACGACTTATAGGTAAATTAGGATGTATTCCAAACTAAAGAATGTAGTGACTGAATGATGAGAGACATGATGAATTGAAAAAAGGTCTACGAATATTAAAAAATTCCAACATATCTCCCTTATCTAAACAATTTGCAATTTTTGTCGAATATAAAGGTAGAATGAACTATTGTAGTCATCCATCCTAGAGTAGGCAGGTGTGTTCGAAATTTGATTAAATCTATTAAATTTAAATTTATATTTATTATTTCGCTACTATTGATTATTGCTTTTACGGTAATGATTGGTTTAACAACCTTGAGAGTAAGCGAAAAGAACGAAGAGAGTGTTATTTCCGAAACAGACCGATTGGTTGATGATTTAAATTATTCAATCCAGCTTTATTTTAATCAGTATGAGAAGAGCTTACAGCAAATAAGTTCATATGAAAAAGTCGGTCAATATGGATATAATGAAATTTCTTCAAAGAAAGCGGAAATATTAAAAGATAATGATATAAAAGAGTTATTCGATGGATACTTAAATACGTATAAAGAGGCAACGAATATTTATTTTGCTACAACAAATAAAAAAATGCTCGTTTTTCCAGCAGTCCAATTACCATCTGATTTTGATCCAACATTAGAAAACTGGTATAAAAATGCCATTAATACAACTGGAAGGGTTGTTTGGACGGAGCCATATAAGGATAAAACGACCAATGAGTTTGTTATTACTGGATCAAAGGCTGTTATAAAAAAAGGTATGATTGTTGGTGTAGTCTCCGTTGATATAAAACTATCTGAAATAACAAATCGAGTTTCAAACATGAAAATTGGCTATAAAGGTGTTCCTTTCATTGTAAATGGTGAAGGAAAGTCCATTATTTATAAGGATTCCCGCGGCGAGGATGTAACAAAATACCCTTATTTCGATCAAATGATGCAAGAGAATAAAGGGCATGGGATTATTCATTATCAAAAAGAAGGAGATAACAAGGTTCTTGTATATAGTACGAATTTAACAAATAGATGGAAAATCGGTGCCATATACTCACAAAAAGATTTGATGGTGATGGCAAGAGATATTCAATTGACTCTCTTAGTTCTAGGAATCATAACCCTATTCATTTCTATTTGTGTCTTAACCTTTATTTCAATTCGAATTACAAAGCCTATAGGGCAATTAAAGAAAGCTATGGGGCAGTTATCGGGTGGAGATCTGTCCGCGGTATCTATTGTGAAATCGAAAGATGAGATGGGTGATCTATCCCATCATTTTAATACGATGGTGAATCGCATAAGAGAAATTATTTTGCGTGTTAATTCTTCCGTCTTAAAAGTTAAGGAATCAGCAGAGTCTCTAAGTGCAACTTCTGAGGAAACAAATGCTTCTAGTGAGCAAGTGGCTGTAGCAGTAAATGAAATAGCTGAGGGAGCATCAAAATCTGCAGAAGAAGCAGAGGCTGCTAATAATAACTCTGTTCAGTTGAGTACACAAATCAATGAGATATATCAAAAGTCTGGGTTAATGTCAGATGTTGCTAAGAAGGCAAGTGAAATGAATGATCTTGGTATTAATAAAATGAATGATTTAACCGACTCATTCAGGCAATCAGAGCAGTTCATTCAATCTATGTCTTCAATTATTACTGATCTTTCACATAAGGTGAAAACGATTGAAACAGTTATTCAGGTAATTACTAATTTATCTTCACAAACTAATTTGCTTGCTTTAAATGCTAGTATTGAAGCGGCACGTGCAGGAGAGCATGGAAAAGGTTTTGCCGTTGTAGCTGAAGAGGTTCGGAAATTGGCTGAACAATCTGTTCATGCAACAAATCAAGTGAAAGACACCATTCTTGATATACAGGTAGAATCCCAGCGGGCAGTCGAAGAAATGGATCGAACGAATGAAATTTTTGTGCAACAATCTCAAGTAGTTCTTGATACAAACAATACATTCAATGCCATTTCTACACTTATTCATGATCTTCAAGATTCTATCCATACAGTATATTCAAGTGTTCAAGCTGTTTCAGATCATAAGGATGAGTTAGTCCATATAATTCAAAGCATGGCAGCAATGTCAGAACAAACAGCAGCTGCTTGTGAAGAAGTGGGTGCGTCTACGGAGGAGCAATTACGTGCGATCCAAACTGTCGCGCAGTCGTCAGAGGATTTGAAAGGATTAAGCTATGATTTGCAAGATATTGTATCTTATTTCAAAGTGAAGAATAAATAAAAAAATTAGTTTAGAGAGGTTGTCTCAGGCAATTTCAGCAACCTCTCCTTTATAAAGCTTTTTCTCAAATATTGTTGCAATTTAGATCATGTATTAACCCAAATTTAGGTTGGAAGACCAATGCCAATAGTAAAAGCGGGGGTAGGGGTTTTACAGAAGTAACAAACAATACGAAAGTTTATTCATTTTTATATTAGTCCTGTTCGGATCTCTCCCATCATAGCCCCATGAGTTCAAACAGAAGTCCTTCTTTGAATTATGATCCATTACATTTCGAGTTTTCTTCTCTGTATGGTAGTATAAAGCTATTAGATACATGAGGTGAAATAATGGGAAAATCAAAAATGTTGACTGAAGGAGCTCTAATGCTCGCTGTGTTCGCGATACTACTATTCATTTACAACTATATACCCCTTTTATCTATAGTATCCGTGCTTTTTCTACTCTTACCTTTCATATTATATAGTGCTAAATATCCGTTTAAGCATGCTTTAGTATTATTAATAGGAAGCATTCTCATTTCGGTATTATTAGGATCACTTTTTTTAATACCAGTTGCATTAATTTATGGAACAACAGGGATTGCAATTGGATACTGCATTCGAACGAAAAAATCAAAATTCGTTTTGTACATGTCAGCTAGTATATTATTTTTGTTAAATGCTATCCTACAATACATTGCGTTTATCGTTCTATTTAATAAAAACATTCTAAAAGTATTAATATCTACATTTCAGGATTCATTTCAACAAAGCGCAAAGATCTTAGAAGGACTTGGACAAGGATCCTCGGAGCAGCTAATGGAGCAATATAATGCATTCCTGGACACGATCACCACTTTGCTACCTAGCTTACTAGTTATTTCCTCATTTGTAGTTGTTTGGATACTGCTAGCGATTAATTTACCGATTGTGAAACGGTTTAAAATTGATGTTCCTAAATGGAACGCCTTTCGTGAATTAAAATTACCGAAAAGCATATTATGGTATTATTTAATTACCATCATATTGGCTATAATTTGGCGTCCAGAACAAGGTACTTATGGAAATATGGCTTTAGTTAATTTAAACTTTATTTTACAGATGCTAATGGTTCTCCAAGGATATTCCTTTGTGTTCTTTTTTAGCCATGAAAAAAGATGGACAAAAGCGATTCCAATACTAATTGTTATTTTTACTTTTTTCCTTTTCCCACTTCAATATATAATAAGGATATTAGGTATAATGGATTTAGGATTCGGCTTGAGGCAATTTTTGAATCGAAAATCCTCATAAACAAGGGTAGACTATTGTAAAGAGATTTTACTATGCTTGTTATTAGAGAAATCTAAAAGTGTACAGTCTATACGAAAATAGCCTTCAATAAAATGGGAGAGAAAAATATGCCTTCAAATTTTAATAAGCGAATGGTTCGATATCCTCTTTATGGTTTATTGGCCGTTTCTTTGGCCCTTTTGGTGCTTATTGGTTTTTATCATTGGTGGATTACCGTAATCGGACTTCTTCTATTAGGAGCACTTTTTTATCTAGCCTTTTTTCTAGAGCAAAAGTCAAATGAGGAAACACTCGATTATATTTCCACTTTATCTTATCGTATAAAACGAGTCGGTGAAGAGGCGTTAATGGAAATGCCGATTGGAATTATGTTGATTAATGATGATTTATTTATCGAATGGACCAATCAGTTCATGGCTTCCTGTTTTAACGAAGAAACACTCGTCGGTCGTTCCCTTTATGATGTTGCGGAAGATGTTGTTCCATTAATCAAGCAAGAAATTGATTCGGAAATGGTTTCATTAAATGGAAGAAAGTATAGAGTGACCTTAAAGCTAGAAGAAAAATTATTATATTTCTTTGATGTAACGGAGCAATCTGAAATTGAAAAACTTTATAAGGAAGAAAGAACAGTAATCGCAATCATATTTTTAGATAATTATGATGAAGTTACTCAAGGAATGGATGACCAAACTAGAAGTAGCTTAAACAGTCTTGTAACCTCTATACTAAATAAATGGGCCATGGAGTATGGTGTTTTTCTAAAACGGGTCTCTTCCGAGCGTTTCATAAGTGTATTAAATGAAAAAATTCTTCTTGATTTAGAGAAAAGTAAATTTTCAATCCTGGATGAAGTTCGGGAAACAACGTCAAAACAGAATATCCCTTTAACATTAAGTATTGGGATTGGAGCAGGTGTCCCAGATTTGCCGGATCTAGGGGTATTAGCCCAATCAAGTTTAGATATCGCCCTTGGTAGAGGTGGCGACCAAGTTGCGATGAAGGAAATGAATGGAAAGGTAAAGTTTTACGGTGGTAAAACTAATCCGATGGAAAAACGTACACGAGTTCGTGCTCGCGTAATCTCTCACGCATTGAAAGAGTTGATGACGCAAAGTGACAAAATATTTGTGATGGGTCATAAGTTTCCCGATATGGATGCAGTTGGTGCAGCAATTGGTGTACGGAAGGTAGCTGAAATGAACGGGAAAGAAGGATATATTGTCATTAATTTTTCTGAAATTGATACAGGTGTAAAACGATTAATAGAAGAAGTAAAGCAATATCCTGACTTATATACTCGTTTCATTACTCCAGAGGAAGCCTTGGAGATGGCAACAGAAGATTCACTACTTGTAGTTGTAGATACTCATAAGCCTTCCTTTGTAATTGATGACCGGCTGATTAAAAAAATTGAAAATATTGTTGTCATTGATCACCATCGACGTGGTGAGGATTTTATTAAAAATCCTTTACTTGTATATATGGAGCCTTATGCTTCCTCTACTGCAGAGCTTGTTACCGAACTATTAGAGTATCAACCTAAAAATGAAAAAGTGAATATGCTGGAAGCAACGGCATTATTAGCAGGTATTATTGTTGATACAAAAAGTTTTACCTTACGTACAGGTTCGCGTACATTTGATGCAGCATCTTATTTAAGAGGACAGGGTGCAGATACCGTTTTAGTCCAGAAGTTTTTAAAAGAAGATTTGAATACTTATATAAAACGTGCCAAACTGATTGAAAGTGTGGCGTTTTACCGTGACGGCATTGCTATAGGGGTGGGTACGGATGATACGATTTATAATTCCGTCTTAATCGCCCAGGCAGCTGATACATTACTTACAATGGATGGAGTTGAGGCTTCATTCGTCGTATCCAAACGGTCTGAGGACGAAATTGGTATTAGTGCCCGTTCATTAGGAAAAGTAAATGTTCAAGTCATCATGGAGAGTCTCGGTGGTGGTGGCCATTTATCAAATGCTGCTACACAGCTGAAGGATACAACAATTGAGGATGCAAAGGAACAATTACTAAAAGCAATAGATGACTATTTAGAAGGGAGTCAAAAATCATGAAAGTTATATTTTTAAAGGATGTAAAAGGGAAAGGTAAAAAAGGCGAAACAAAAAATGTTGCAGATGGATATGCACATAACTTTCTAATTAAGCAAGGGTTAGCTGTTGAAGCAACGGCTGGAAACCTAAAAGGTTTAGATGCTCAAAAGAAAAAAGAACAAAAAATAGCTGAACAAGAGCTTGAAGATGCAAAGATATTAAAGGAAAAGCTTGAAAAAATCACTGTTGAGCTAAAAGCAAAATCCGGTACTGGTGGCCGTTTATTTGGCTCAATCACAAGCAAACAAATTTCCGAGCAATTAAATAAAACATTTAAAATAAAAATAGATAAACGTAAGATGGAGCTAGATGATGCTATCCGTACACTAGGCGTAACAAAGGTTCCAGTGAAATTACATTCTGAGGTCACAGCTACTTTAAATGTACATGTAAAAGAAGAAAGTTAAATTTGCCAGCTTCATTTGAGCAAAATCATGATAAAATAGAGAAGTGAAGATAGAGGAATAAATTCTATTCTTCTATCTTTACTAGAAAAAGCTAAGTAATACCATTATGTGATCTTTCGATTGTTTGATCACTTTTTTTAATGGAGAGATGAAATTCCCTCCATCTAAATATCATAAAAGCGATGATTCATATAGATTGTTTTAACTTTACTATCCGGTTAGTATATTTTTTACCCCATAAAGAGAATGGGAGGTTTGTAATAAATGAGTGATTTATTTGCAGATCGTATGCCCCCTCAAAATATTGAAGCGGAGCAAGCAGTAATAGGTGCTATTTTTCTAGAACCAGCTTCTTTAATCCTTGCTTCTGAAGTATTAATTCCCGAAGACTTTTATCGCAGTGCCCATCAAAAAATCTTTAATGTATTTTTAAAATTAAATGACGAGGGTAAAGCAGTCGATTTAGTCACTGTCGCAGAGGAATTGGCGGCCACTAAGCAATTGGAAGATGTCGGGGGAGTTTCGTATTTAAGTGAAGTCGCAGGCTCAGTGCCAACTGCTGCAAATATAGAGTATTATGCAAGAATTGTAGAAGAAAAATCTTTACTTCGACGATTGATTCGAACTGCAACAACAATTGCACAAGAGGGATATTCTCGTGAAGATGAAGTAGATGCTCTTCTAAATGAAGCGGAAAAAAATATTATGGAGGTTGCCCAACGGAAAAATGCAGGAGCCTTTCATAATATTAAGGATGTTCTTGTACGAACATATGATAATATCGAGATGCTTCATAATCGCGTGGGCGACATAACAGGAATTCCTACAGGTTTTGCGGAGCTTGATCGTATGACTGCAGGATTTCAACGCAATGATTTAATTATTGTAGCTGCTCGTCCATCAGTAGGGAAAACAGCCTTTGCTTTAAATATTGCACAAAATGTTGGGACAAAAGCGGGAGAAAATGTAGCTATTTTTAGTTTAGAGATGGGCGCAGAACAGCTTGTTATGCGTATGCTTTGTGCAGAAGGAAATATCAATGCGCAAAATCTTCGGACAGGTTCCCTAACAGATGAGGACTGGAAGAAGTTAACGATGGCAATGGGAAGTCTATCAAATTCAGGTATTTTCATTGATGATACACCGGGTGTGCGCATTAGTGAGATACGATCTAAATGTCGTCGATTAAAACAGGAACATGGTCTTGGAATGATCTTAATTGATTATCTTCAACTCATTCAAGGTAGTGGACGTTCAGGTGAAAACAGACAACAAGAGGTATCGGAAATATCTCGTTCTCTAAAGGCACTTGCGCGTGAATTAGAGGTTCCAGTTATTGCGTTATCTCAGCTATCCCGTGGCGTAGAACAACGGCAGGATAAGCGGCCAATGATGTCTGATATCCGTGAATCAGGAAGTATTGAGCAGGATGCCGATATTGTTGCCTTCCTTTATCGTGACGATTATTATGATAAGGAAAGTGAAAACAAAAATATCATTGAGATCATTATTGCCAAACAGCGTAATGGTCCGGTTGGAACGGTATCATTAGCATTTGTTAAAGAGTATAATAAATTTGTTAATTTGGAACGGCGCTTCGATGATGCACAGGTTCCAGCAGGCGCATAAGAGTGGTTATCATAGATTATAATGAAAAGGAGAATGGTTTTTTACCATTCTTTTTTTTATTGATGGAAATTCACTAAACTACGAATAAATATAATAGTAAATCTATTTAATGTTCGTGTTTCAGTTGACTTTTCTATTTGAATGGGTAAAATAGAAAAGGTAAAGAATAGAGAACGTAAGTATATTTATTGGAGGTGCCAGATTATGTCGTCAGTTGTAGTAGTAGGAACTCAATGGGGAGATGAAGGAAAAGGGAAAATTACCGATTTCCTTTCAGAAAATGCAGAGGTCATTGCCCGTTATCAAGGCGGTAATAATGCAGGCCATACCATTCGTTTTAATGGGGAAACATATAAGTTACATCTAATTCCATCTGGAATTTTTTATAAGGATAAAATTAGTGTTATTGGAAATGGAATGGTTGTTGATCCAAAGGCGCTTGTACAAGAGTTAAAAGGATTACACGATAGAGGAATAGCAACAGATAATTTACGTATCAGTAATCGAGCTCATGTGATTCTTCCTTACCATTTAAAAATTGATGAAATGGATGAGGAAAGAAAAGGGGCAAATAAAATCGGTACAACGAAAAAGGGAATCGGACCAGCATATATGGATAAAGCGGCTAGAGTAGGAATCCGAATCGCTGATTTATTAGATAAAGAAATTTTTGAGGAGAAGCTTTCTCATAATTTAAAGGAAAAAAACCGTTTACTTGAACGTTTCTATGAAACAGAAGGGTTCAATTTAGAAGATATACTCGATGAATATTTTGAGTATGGTCAACAAATAAAACAATATGTATGTGACACTTCCGTTGTATTAAATGATGCATTAGATGAAGGACGTCGTGTATTATTTGAAGGTGCTCAAGGAGTTATGCTTGATATTGACCAAGGTACTTATCCATTTGTTACATCCTCTAACCCAATTGCTGGTGGTGTGACAATCGGATCCGGTGTTGGTCCAACGAAGATTAACCATGTAGTAGGAGTGGCTAAGGCATATACATCTCGTGTCGGTGATGGTCCATTCCCTACGGAATTACATGATGAAATTGGCCAACAAATTCGTGAAGTAGGACGTGAATATGGCACGACAACTGGTCGTCCACGACGTGTTGGTTGGTTTGATAGTGTAGTTGTTCGTCATGCTCGTCGTGTGAGCGGGATTACAGATCTTTCCCTTAATTCAATTGATGTGCTTACAGGTATCGAAACAGTAAAAATTTGTGTGGCATACCGTTATAAGGATGAAATTATTAAAGAGTACCCAGCAAATCTAAATATTTTAGCTGAATGTGAGCCAATCTATGAAGAACTTCCAGGTTGGACAGAGGATATTACAGCTTGTAAAACACTAGATGAATTACCAGCTAATGCTCGTCACTATTTAGAACGTATATCTCAATTATCAGGAATATCATTATCTATGTTCTCAGTAGGTCCAGACCGTGAGCAAACGAATATCATTCATAGTGTGTGGAGATAAGAGATCGTAAGCAACTTGCGTAGCACGGACAATTGGGGAAATCAGCCCTTTTATTTTCTTAAGGATGTCTGATTAAAAAAAAGGCTATAAAAAGCCTTTTTTTTCTTTTTTTTGTGATATCCATTCTTTATTTAAAATACGTAGTTCTATATTAGAAAATGAAGAATAAAATTTTTTTGCTGAAAAATGCCGAAACTTGTTGCAGGATTATATAATATTATGCTAATATAAAATACGTTGTTACGAAATAGTAATAATAAAGTTAAGAACTTCATTATTAATGAGTTTATTAGTTTTTCAAATTATGAGCCATTAGCTCAGTTGGTAGAGCATCTGACTTTTAATCAGAGGGTCGAAGGTTCGAGTCCTTCATGGCTCATCCTATATATCATAAAGTGGTCCGGTAGTTCAGTTGGTTAGAATGCCTGCCTGTCACGCAGGAGGTCGCGGGTTCGAGTCCCGTCCGGACCGCCATTTTTATAAAAAATACAGCTCGGTAGCTCAGTCGGAAGAGCACGTTCGAATAAGCTACAAAGCAAAACATCAGCGTACCAATTGAGTGACAGCATGAATAAGCTCTCTGAAATTAGACGATGGCGAATTACAATTACATATATAAAATGCATATTATATACGGCTCGGTAGCTCAGTCGGTAGAGCAATGGACTGAAAATCCATGTGTCGGCGGTTCGATTCCGTCCCGAGCCATCCAAAAAGCACTGCGATGACATAGACTCTCGCAGCGCTTTTTTTTTTGCTATCCCTTTGTAATCTATTTGTAATAACAATGGAAATAAAAGGATGTTCATATATTGATTTCTATATATACTCCTCTCGTTAGTCCCTATGAAAGCCTTTTCTTATCATCATATTCTCTCTTAAAATAGTACAGAAAAAAGAAGAAATGCTTTATCATTTTTTGGATGAAAATGTAACCTTTTATACAATTATGTTACATTATGAAAAATTGTGTAAACTTTCTTAAACTTTATGTTAATGTAATAAAGGGAAAAAAATTGAATCAATTTTCCTAGTAAATTGGACGTGTTTTAAGTAATTTGGGAGGTTTACGTATGAATTGGAAAAGAACATCACTCCATTACTCATCCGGGTTTCCAAAAGAAAGCATTCAACATCAATCAATGAATCTATTCAAAAAAGCGGTTATTTTAGCACTTATTCTTTCTTCTATATTCTTCAAAGTAATTTCTTCATCAGCAGATACAAATATAGAAACCGTTTTCCATGTATATATGAATGATGAATTTGTGGGTACCGTATCGGATAAAAATGTTATCAAAGACGTTGTTAATTCTGAAGTGAATGGTATGGAAGAAAGGTTTAAAGATTACCATCTCATTTTAGAAAACAAACTTACCTACATCCCAGAACAAGTTTTTCGACCTCAAGTTGAAAATGAGCAAACAATTGATAGAGTAAAAAAATTACTGACCATTCATGCAGAGGCAGTTGGTCTAGTCATTAATAATAGCCCTGTATTATATGTGAAAAATTCTAGTGATGCTGAAAAGGTCCTACAAAAGCTTAAACAAGGATTTGTTTCTGAAAAGGAATTGTCCCAATTAAAGGCTGTTGGCACAAAATCAAGTGAGTTGCCGCCACTCAAAGAAAATCAATCTCGACTATTAGACGTTTCATTTACTGAAAAGGTTTCATTTAATAATACAAAAGTAGATCCAGGTAGCATCTTTACTGTGGATCAAGCCGTAAAATATCTACAAAAGGGTACGCGAAAACAGCAAGTTTATAAGGTGAAAGAAGGAGATGTACTCGGATCAATTGCAGCAGAGCATCAATTAGAAGAAGAAAAATTGCTCCAATTAAATCCGGATTTAAGTGAAGACACGATTCTTCAAATTGGACAAGAATTAAATATTACGGAATATGAGCCTCTTGTTCATGTTATGGTTCAAAAGGAAATACATAGGATTGAAAAAATCCCATATAAAAAAGAGGTTATCGAGGATCCTTCTATGTACAAAGGGGATAAAAAGGTTAAACAAAAGGGGAAAAACGGAAAAAGTGAATTGACTTATATTATCATTGAGGAAAATGGTAAACAAGTAAAGAAAGATATAAATGAAGAGAAGGTATTAAAAAAGCCTGTTAACCACATTGTCATCGTAGGGACAAAGGTAACCCCATCTAGGGGATCTGGTGATTTTGCTTGGCCAACAAATGGGGGCTATATCTCCAGTCAGCTTGGTCAAAGATGGGGTAGTATGCACAAAGGAATTGATATCGCAAGACCGAGTAATCGTACGATTAAAGCAGCAGATAATGGAAGAGTTGTATTTGCAGGCTGGGATGGCGGTTACGGAAATAAAATTATTATTGATCATAATAATGGATTCCGTACAGTCTACGCTCATTTAAGCTCAATCAATGTTTCCGCCGGTGAAATAGTACCAAAGGGATCAGCCATTGGGGTCATGGGAGCAACAGGAGATGCTACTGGTATTCATCTACATTTTGAAGTATACAAAGATGGAAATTTAATGAATCCATTAAGTTATTTATAAATAAGGAACTAGGAAAAGCTGAGGGTATCCAATAATGGATACTCTCACTTTTTTTAGAACTATCCATTAATTAAAGATATTTACCTTGTTGTTTGGTAAAGTTGTAAGAATAAATATAGGTTAAGGACCGTAAACATCCTTCAATTCGCTAATAAAAGAGTTGCAAACTTTATAAAAACATAGTCTTGATTAGAGACGAATAATCAGTAAGAAGTTTATTCTTTTTGTTAGGGAAATGGCAATAATGGAAAAACCTAATTTGGCATAAAAGATGAATTCATGAAAAGAACATGTTAAATTAAAATAGAGGAATTTTAAGATTTTTGCCGTATTACCTTCAAATAACTAGATGTTTGTTCTAGAATAGATGAGATCATTCATTTAGTGATTATACCGAAAATGCTTATTTTTATAGATAGTAAAGAGAAATGGAATGCTCATTCATATAATATGAAAAATTAATGATTGAAACGAAAATAATACGTTTAAGAATTAAACTGATTTTTTATATGTAGGTCGGAATATTAATTTTATAAATAATAGTTAGGGGAGTAGTTAAATGGATAAGACGATATTAGTCGTAGACGATGAAAAACCAATTGCTGATATCCTTCAGTTCAATTTAAAGAAAGAGGGATATACCGTCCATTGTGCATATGATGGTGATGAAGCTATCAAGATGGTCGAGGAATTGAATCCAGATTTATTAATTCTTGATATTATGCTCCCAAAACGTGATGGGATTGAGGTATGTAGAGAAGTCCGCAAAAAGTATGAGATGCCAATTGTTATGCTGACTGCCAAGGACTCTGAAATTGATAAGATTATTGGACTAGAGCTCGGAGCTGATGATTATGTAACGAAGCCTTTTAGTACAAGAGAATTAATTGCACGTGTGAAAGCAAATTTACGAAGACATCAGCAGGTAGCTACTCAAACTGAAGAAGAGGAAAAGAGTAGCGAGATAGCGATTGGATCATTAGTGATTCATCCTGATGCTTATATTGTGTCAAAACGTGGCGAAACAATTGAATTAACTCATCGTGAATTTGAGCTGCTATATTACTTAGCCCAGCATATTGGTCAAGTAATGACGAGGGAACACCTGCTTCAAACAGTTTGGGGTTATGATTATTATGGCGATGTACGTACAGTCGACGTAACTGTAAGACGCTTAAGGGAAAAAGTTGAGGATAATCCAAGTCACCCAATATGGATTGTAACAAGACGAGGAGTAGGCTATTATTTACGCAATCCTGAACAGGAGTAATGGAATGAAAAAGGTTGGATTCTTTCAGTCAATACATTTGAAATTTGTATTAATCTTTATTTTGCTTATATTAATTTCTATGGAAATTATTGGGGTTTACTTTGTTAACAAATTGGAAGAAAAGCTACAACAAAACTTCACGAGTTCAATTGAAGGTCGGGTAAAGAGTCTAGAATATTTAATTCGTGAAGCAATGAAAAGTGACAATAATACCAATGAAGATATGTCCAGTAAAATTCATAAAATACTATCTGATAATGAAACGAACGATATAGAGGAAATTCGCCTTATAGATAGTAATGGTGTGATCCTGGGAACATCTGATTCAAGCAATCAATCAGTCACAGGGCAGAGGGTTACTGATATTAACATTAAACGAGCACTTGTATCAGGTAAAAAATGGGATAGACGATTTATTGATAAAGCTGGTAAAAGGATTTGGGTTCTAGTTAATCCTATTCAATTAAATAGTAATGATACGGGTTATATTTATATCGTTGGGAAAATTGAATCTGTTTATAAAGAAATCAATGAGATTAATAAAATTTTCACTACTGGAACAGCCATTGCCATGGTTATTACAGCTATGCTCGGGATTGTACTAGCCCAGACGATTACGCGACCAATAGCTGATATGCGTAGACAAGCGATGGCAATGGCGAAGGGTAATTTCTCCAGGAAAGTAAAAGTATATGGAAATGATGAAATTGGTCAATTAGCATATAGCTTTAATCACATGACTAAAAAGCTTCAAGAAGCCCAAGCAACAACGGAAGGGGAACGGCGTAAATTAGACTCAATCCTTGCACATATGACAGATGGTGTCATTGCTACGGATCGAAAAGGGAAAATCATTCTGATTAATAATCCCGCTGCTGAAATGCTAGATGTTTCACGTGAAACAGTCCTCTCTCAAGAGCTAGTATCATTATTGAATATTGAGGATTTACACCAATTTGAAGATTTATTAAAAGAACAAGATTCGATTATCTTAGACTTTAGTACAAAAGAAGAACCGTATATTTTAAGAGCAAGTTTTTCAATTATACAAAGTGAAACAGGTTTTGTTAGTGGATTAATTACGGTGCTTCATGATGTTACCGAGCAGGAAAAAATCGATATGGAAAGAAGAGAATTCGTATCAAATGTTTCACATGAATTAAGAACTCCACTGACTACAATGCGAAGTTATTTAGAGGCATTAGCTGAGGGAGCAATAGATGATAAGGAAATTGCACCAAGGTTCCTAACCGTCACACAAAATGAAACGGAACGTATGATACGTCTTGTGAATGATTTGCTGAAGCTTTCAAAAATGGATAGTCGGGATTACCAATTGAACAAAGAATGGGTCAACATTATCGAATATTTCCATCATGTGATTGATCGCTTCGAAATGGCAAAAGATCAAAATGTTACGTTTAAACGTAAATTACCAAATGCGGGTGTATTTGTAGAGGTTGACTTAGATAAATTAACTCAAGTTCTCGATAATATTATTTCAAATGCATTAAAATATTCTCCTGAGGGAGGACAAATTACTTTTCGGGCGCGAGAACTAGAGGAAATGGTTGAACTTAGTATTTCCGATCAAGGAATGGGAATACCTAAGGATAATCTTAAGAAAATTTTTGAGCGTTTTTATCGGGTTGATAAAGCACGAACAAGAAAAATGGGCGGTTCTGGTTTAGGACTTGCTATAGCAAAAGAAATGGTAGAAGCACATGGTGGTGAAATATGGGCCAGAAGTGAGGAAGGAAAGGGCACAACGATTTATTTAACCCTCCCATATGATCGCACGCAAGAGGATGATTGGTCATGAAATATGAAACAATGAAAACAGTTATTCTTGTATTTCTCGTAGGAGTAAGTATTTATTTGACGTGGACATTATGGACTTTCCAAGTTAATTATGAGGAAATTAGCAATTCTGAGCCGGTAAAGGAAGTAGTTGAACCGAAGGAAGTAAAGGAAATTGTACAGCCTAATAAGTTGGTTTTTCACGAAAATGACCATTACGTTGGAACTACGAATGAAACCGAAATTAATCGTGTGATGGATGAGATAGCTGCTTGGAAATTCTATGATATAGGCGAAGCAAAAGCATATAGGAACAATGATATAAATAAAGTGCTGTATGGTCCGAATAAGCTAATCATAGAATTCCCAGATCTTGTTCCGTTTGAGCTTTATAAAGGTGTTCTACGTGTTAGTGATCGTGAAATACCTAATGAAGAATTTGATAAATTGGTAATTGATTTATCAAATCCATCACAAAAGGTGGCAACTGCCTATTTTATCAACACTAAAGATAATGCTAATAAAGTATTTAGTGGATCAGCGAGTTATACTAGTTTACAAGCATTTGTGAATAAAATTAAAAACAAAAATGAATCTTATGTTCCATATGATTCCTACAAAGTAACAAATGGCAGATCCTTATTATTACCTAAAGATAGTGTGAAACTTAACCGAAATAGATATTACTGGGATAAATTAGATGGAGATATTATTGAAAGATATAAAAATGCTTTATTTCCAGATCCGAAAGTCGTAGAGAAAAGTCTCGATGGAAATAATATCGGATATAATGACGGGACTAGCTTTTTGAATGCAAAAACAGATCTAGGTACAATATCTTTTATTAATCCGGGTGAGAAAACAGGGAATTATCATAATGGAAAAGACTTAATCAAACGTAGTATTGATTTTGTTAATCAAAATGGAGGGTGGAATGATGACTTTCGTTACTTCAGTAAAAATCAAGAAAAAAGCCAAGTCATTTTTCGCTTATTCATGAATGGAATTCCTGTTTTTAATAATAATCATCTTGCAGAGATTGTGCAAAGCTGGGGAGAATCACAGATATATGAATATGAGCGCCCATATATAGATGAGATGGGAAGCCTCCTAATGACTGATTATCAAGAGGTTGAATTACCTAGTGCTTCTAGTGTCTTAGAGTCATTGTTAAAAGATGATAAAATTGATCATAAAAAAATTGAAAATATCTTAGTCGGATATCAGCTTGATTATGATTCAATCAATAAAATCCTTCTCTTTGAACCGACATGGTACTATCAGTATGACGGTAAGTGGCAGCCATGGGATATTAAGGGGGAGAAATATGGATTGGAATAAAACAAAGTCGATGTTTATATTTGTATTTCTGATTCTTGATATATTCTTATTGGTCCAGTTTTCCCGCCAATTTGAGGAGAGTAAAATAGAGAGATTAAAGGATCCTTCATTAGAGGAAAAACTAGAAAACAATAATATCAAATATTCAGGATTACCAACTGAAACATTGAGAAGCCAATATGTTAGTGCTAAAGTAAAGAAGTTTACAGAAAAGGATATAAAGGAATTAACTGAACAGGATATAACGATCGGACCCAATAAAACAACGCTCAAATCAAAATTTAAAAAGCCAATAAAAATAAAAAGTGGAAATGACCATGTTCTAATGGAGAACATTCTTAAAGAACGTATTCTGTTTGGGGACCAGTATAAATATTGGAAATATGATAAGGACAAAAAGGAAATTGTTTTTTATCAGGTGTATGAGAATAAGGTTTTCTTTAAAAATAAAAATGGACATGTTATCCTACACTTAAACGATAAAAATGAAATTGAATCCTATGAACAAACATTTTTAGAAAATGCGGAGAAAAGACGTGAAGAAAATGTTTTACCCGCAATAACGGCGATAGGCAATCTTTTGGATAAAAATTTAATCATGCAGGACAGTGATATTAAGGTAGATTTAGGCTATTATACATTAATTCAACAAACTGAATCACAGGTTCTCGTTCCAACATGGCACTTAATTGTGGAGCATGATAAGAAAAAAGAGGATTTATATGTCAATGCCATCGAAGGCCGAGTGATACCGAAGGATGATAAAGAGAATGAATCATTGGAGTGAAAATAATGTCATTGCATTTTAGTGTACTTGCTAGTGGAAGTACAGGAAATGCGATATATGTTGAAACAGATAAACATTCCTTTTTAGTTGATGCGGGACTAAGTGGGAAGCAGATGGAAGCCTTGTTTCAAAAAATTGATCGCAAACCGGATAATTTAGACGGAATTCTTGTTACACATGAGCACAGTGACCATATAAAAGGTGTTGGGATACTAGCACGTAAATATAAATTACCCATTTATGCTAATGAACAAACGTGGAAAGCAATGGATGGATTAATCGGAACGGTTCCAACCGAGCAAAAATTCCTATTTGAGATGGAAACGATAAAAACATTTGGATCATTAGATATTGAGTCCTTTGGTGTTTCACATGATGCAGTAGAACCAATGTTTTATGTGTTTAATCAAGGGCAGAAAAAGCTCGTAGTCATTACGGATACAGGTTATGTTAGTGATCGAATGAAAGGAACCATTTCAAATGCCGATGTTTTTATTTTTGAAAGCAATCATGACGTTCAAATGCTAAGAATGGGGAAATACCCTTGGAGTATTAAAAGAAGAATATTAAGTGATGTAGGTCATGTTTCAAATGAAGATGCTGCCATTGCAATGAGTGAGGTAATCGGCGACGCCACTAAGAGAATATACCTTGCCCATTTAAGTCTTGATAACAATATGAAAGATCTTGCTAGAATGAGTGTAGCTCAAACCCTCGAAGCACAAGGATCAGGGGTTGGTCATCAATTTGATTTATTCGATACTGATCCAAAAATCCCAACTCCACTTACAGCGGTGTAATATTGGTAAAAGAGTAGAAAATCTTTATATCCAGGTTTTTTACTCTTTTTTTTGTGGTAAATAATCTATAAAATTGGCTGTTTTTCGATGAAAATACATACTTCTATATCATCCTATGATCCCTTTAAATCCCAATTTAATTTACATTCATATGAATTCTTAATGCGGTTTAATGATATTTTAATAATTGCTGATTATAATAAGGATATACACAAGGTAAACTATAGGATATAGATATCGAAAGGACTGGTGTAGCGTGGGTTATTATGATGATCATGAAGAGAATCGCTATAAACAACCAAATAGAAAAAAAGGCGGTTCTTTTTTATCTGGATTAATTGGAGCAATTATTGGAGCACTTATTGTCGTACTAGCATTTCCTGTTATCAATGGTGTGACAAATAATACCTCAGATAACGAAACAACATCTACAGTAGAAAATAACCAAAACAGCCACAATAATGTAACAGGAAAAACAGTCTCACTTGATGTGACTACCGATATTACCAAAGCAGTGGCAAAAGCCGAAAAAGCAGTAGTTGGGATTGCTAATATTCAATCTCAAAGCTTCTGGACTCAGCAGGGGCAAGGAGATCAATCCCAGGAAACAGGCTCTGGCTCAGGTGTCATTTATAAAAAAGAAAATGGGAAAGCCTTTATTGTGACGAACAATCACGTGGTTGAAGGGGCAGATCAATTAGAGGTAACTCTATCCGATGGTAAGAAATTACCTGCAAAATTATTAGGCAGTGATGTATGGACTGACCTTGCTGTTGTTGAGGTTGACGGTAAAGAAGTGAGCACAGTTGCAGAGTTTGGCGACTCAGATAAATTAAAGCTTGGTGAACCTGTCATCGCCATTGGGAATCCACTTGGACAGCAATTTTCAGGTTCTGTCACACAAGGAATTGTATCGGGTGTAAATCGTACAGTACCAATGGATTTAAATAATGATGGATTAGAGGATTGGGAAGCAGAAGTATTACAAACAGATGCAGCAATCAATCCTGGTAACAGTGGTGGTGCGCTAGTAAACGTATCTGGTCAAGTTGTTGGTATTAATTCAATGAAAATTGCACAAGAAGCAGTAGAAGGGATCGGCTTCTCGATTCCAATTAATTATGCTGAGCCAGTTATTAATGATTTAGAGAAATACGGAAAAATTAGAAGACCAGCTATGGGTGTGACTTTACAAAATGTAAGTGATATTCCAGCCTATCATCAACAAGAGACATTACGATTACCAAAGGATATGAATCAAGGTGTGATGGTTGAAAGTGTATCACCGGGATCTCCAGCTGGCAAAGCAGGAATGCAAGAAATGGATGTTATTTATGAATTGGATGGCCAGAAGGTAAATAACATTCTTGAGTTAAGAAAGTACTTATATAATAATAAAAAACCTGGCGATACTATGAAGGTGAAATTTTATCGCCAAGGAAAATCAAAAGAAGCAACATTAACATTATCGAATGAATCCAACCTATAATTCACATGTGAATAATTTAAAGGAAGGCCTAGTGCCTTCTTTTTTTGTTTGGTTCTTATCTCAAACATCCTTTGTTTATATTAGTATGTGGATAAGTGAGCTTGCACGATTTAAATAGTAGAATCTTGAGGCTAGGCTTTCCCCATGTGGATAAATCATGTAAAATATCTGGTGGATGATTGAGAAGACTAAATGGAAAGAGTACTTTTAAAATAAAGGGGTGAAATCGATGGTTTACGCATGTGCGGAACATGTTGAATATGCGCTGGAAATCGCTACAGAACAGAGGATGGAAGCACCAAATTTTGAAAAAATTGATGAGAAAAACAACTTATCCACAAGTTGTGAATACTGCAAAAACCCAGCAATATATCTTGTGGGGAACTAATATTCCCCTACAAAATGTGGATAGTTTTTGTGGATATGTGGATAAGTGCTGTGGATATAATGTTTGCAAAGTGGGGGTAATCTGTGAATATCTCAATAATTACAGTAGGAAAACTAAAAGAAAAATATTTAAAACAAGGAATCGATGAATACTTAAAACGCCTCACCGCCTATGCGAAGGTCGAAATCATTGAAGTCCCCGATGAAAAAGCACCAGAAATTTTAAGTGAAACAGAAATGGAACAAGTCAAAGATAAAGAAGGCGAACGAATCCTCGCAAAAATTCACCCCGATACCCATGCCATTGCGCTAGCTATTCAAGGGAAAATGAAAACCTCAGAGGAACTAGCTGATACAATCGATAAGCTAGGTACATACGGAAAAAGTAAAATTGCCTTTGTGATTGGTGGATCATTAGGATTAAGTAAAGCCGTCATGGACCGTTCAAATGAAAGTCTATCATTTTCCAAGATGACTTTCCCGCATCAGCTGATGAGATTGGTATTAGTCGAGCAGGTGTATCGAGCGTTTCGGATTAATCGGGGGGAACCGTATCACAAATGATGGTAAAGCAGAAAAATGAATTGGTCGTGGACAGAGAATTTCTTAATAAGTTAAAGGGAGATTAGAACACTCTAGTCTCCCTTTAAACTTCAATCATCTTTTCCGAAATTAGTTTAAAATCTTTTTCACTTATCTCTAAATGACCAAATCGAAAAGGATATCCCCAACGCTTCTTATTCTTAATGAAAGTGAGGTGTAGGATTAATGGATCAATAGATGTTTCTGTACAACTAATAAAATCTATATTTCTTCGGAAAGGTATGAAATCATTCCCCATATCAAATTGAAAAACATCATCATCGATAACTTTGCCTATTGCAGTGAACTTTTGATAAGGAGTAGTTTCTTGCATACTTTCCTTTGAAGAGTAATTATTATCCAATCACCAGTGTTCATCTTTTTTAAGGGATCCTCTTTTCCATGACAAAGTTGAGCAAAACCATCACATATTCCCTTCATTACATGCTCCCGAGACGCAACTCCAATCCAATATCTTATACTAGTGTGCATTGAATCAGCATCCACAATTATCAGAAATATTATCAACCTTTGTTGTATCTGAGACAGGAAAGTTCATTTCTTGCCATGCCGCGATTCCTCCGGTCAACTCTTTAACTTTATAATCTTGTTCCAATAAAGACTTTGCTACTTTGGCAGCAGTATTGCACCAGACATCCCAGCAATAAACGATAATTTCCTTATCCTTTGGTATTTCATTTAATCGGTTTGGTAATTCTTGTTCATGTATAACATTAGCATCCTTAATTGTTACACTTCTTACATGAATTGGACCGTTTCTAACATCGATTAAGAAGTATTTCTCAGGATCCATTTGCTTAGATCTCATAAAATCCATAGGGCTTATTGTTGCTTCAAGACGTGCATTAAAATAATCAAGTGCATTCATATTCTAGAATCTCCTGTTCTTTATAGTGATTTCCAAACCTTAACAAGTAAATCTTTAAGTAATTGCTTTTCATTATGATTTAAAGGGGCTAAAACTCCTAATTCTATATTGTTTAAAAATTCCCAACGCGAATCCAATACATCATTGCCTTTTTCAGTAATCATTAGACTGTAGGATCTTCTATCATTAGGATTTTTTGCCCTTTCAACAAATCCCAAAGTTTCCAAATGATCAATGTGACTGACCATAGTTGTCCGATCAATTTGTAGGTTATCTGAGATATCTTTTTGTGATGAATAAGGGTTTTCCTGAATAAATAAAAGTACTCCATATTGCCTTGCATTAATATTAAAGGGGATAAGTCCTTCAGCAAACTTATTTTCCATTTGTTGGAGAATTTTTCCGAGCAAAAAACCATATGATTGATTCCATTTATGCAACTAAATATCCACCTCCTATGATAATCAGTTAATTATATAATCAGTATAACTGATTAATTTTTGAATAGCAAGTGTTATAATATTTATAGCGTTTTACCATAAATACAACGGAGAACCGTATCAGAAGTAAATGAGTTTATCTGATAAAATGAGAATAGAGCCTATGCAAAAGGTAATTCACCTTGCATAGGCTTTAATATTATTAGTGTTCAATTTTGGAGTGACTTACTTTTTCATAAAGACAAAAACTTCATTTATTTTTCCATAACCTGAATAGTGGACATTTTGAGTATAGACCTTGATAAAAAACAAATAGAAAGAGCCTGTTTTTCGAAAAAGATTGAAAAAAACAGGCTCTTAATCACATTAATTAATAGAAATGACTTCAATTAAGATTGATAATCTTTATACCGTATATTTAAGTTTTAATTAGCTGCAGTTGGTCTTACAATTATCTCGTTTACATCAACGTCTGCAGGTTGCTCAATCGCAAATAAGATTGTGCGAGCAATAGCATCTGGTGAAATAGCAATCTTCCGATACTCTTTCATCACCTGGCTTGCTTCGTCATCCGTAATACTATCAGCCAGTTCAGATTCGGTTACCCCCGGTGAAACGATGGTTACGCGGATATCATCGCAAACCTCCATACGAAGCCCTTCAGATATAGCCCGGACTGCAAATTTAGTTGCACAATACACAGCAGCAGTCGGTGAAACGGTGTGTCCCCCAATTGAAGAGATATTAATGAATTGACCAAAACCTTGTTCCTTCATAATTGGAAGCCCTGCTGCAATGCCATGAAGTACGCCGCGAACATTAACGTCGATCATACGATCCCATTCGTCAACCTTCAGAGCTTCAAGTTTTGAGAGGGGCATCACTCCTGCGTTATTCACGATCACATCAACTTTTCCAAATCTGTTTTTCACATAGTTGATGAGTTCTTCCATTTGATCCCTTTTGGTGACATCCAGTAAGCTATAATCCGCTAAGCCACCTTCTGAACGAATTGCGGATGTAATAGCCTCTAGTTTTTCCGTGCGTCTTGCTCCTAATACAACATGTGCACCGTTTTGAGCAAGAAGACGTGCAGTAGCTTTACCGATACCGCTGCTTGCCCCCGTAATTACTACAACTTTCCCTGCAATGTTAGACATGTTTTTTCCCCCTTAGATTTTCTCACTTTTTCTCGATTTCTTTACATACTTTAACAACCATTAAGAAACCCGTCCCGTTCAGTTGGCCGAAAGGGGTTGTTACCGGTTTTGGTTGCTTGGCTCAACGAAATTTCAATTTACGACCCTATGAGTTGATAATGGATTGTCCACCTAGCGCTTGGCTGGAAGTAGATCTGTCATATCTACGTGATAAGAACACTGCTCCCACCGCAAAAGCGGTACCCACCGCCGCGACCCAGGTAACAGAAGAGAGTGATATTTGCTCTACGGCAGCACCACCGATTCCAGCTCCAGCTGCCATGGCAAGCTGAATGGTTGAATTATTCAAGCTAAGCATTATGCCTGAAGATTCAGGTGCTAGCCTGATTAAGTGTAATTGCTGCGGAGGACCCGGAGACCATGTTGAGCATGACCATATGACTAACACCGAGATCAAAATCACCGGTGATTGGGCAAAAAGCATGATTAGAAGTAATGCTGCGACATTAAGTGATAATCCTCCGATTAGGGTACGATGAATGCCCCATTTGTCCGTGCCGAAACCTCCAAACTTAGACCCGATCAAGCTTGCGATACCAACCGCAAATAAAGTGATGCTCAAAGTTTTATCACTCATTCCGGTTACTGTCAGAAGGAACGGTGAAATGTAGGAGTAAAAAATGGAGTATCCGACAATCCAAAAGAAAGATACAGATAATCCAATCAACATTTTTGGTTGCTTCAGTAATGCGAGCTGACTCCGCAAGGGTACAGGAGCTTCTGCAGCCATTCGCGGAATTGTTATTGCAATAATGAATAGCGCTAATAGTCCGACTAAACCAATTCCCCCGAAAATTGCCTTCCATTCGTAAGCCGAGGAAATCACTCTCCCAATAGGGACACCAAGAATCAAGGAAGCCGTGAAGCCCATAAGGACGGCCGCAATCGCACTTCCTTCCTTGCCTGGCAGCGCGACCTTGGTCGCTATCGTAAGGGAGGCAACAACCGTGACCCCTGCGCTTATACCCATGAGGATCCGGGAAGCGATAAGAAGTTCATATCCCGTTAACATATAGGCGAGTACATTGCTGATGACAAATAAGGTTAGAGCATAAAGTAACAGTTTCCGTCGTTCCATACGTGCTGTTAAAGCCATAACAATTGGAGTGCCAAAAGCGTAAGAGAGTGAAAAAATAGTAATTAACTGGCCGGCTGTTACCAATGTGACTCCCGTTGATTCCGCAATCTTATCTAGAATGCCGGCGATGATATACTCCGACGTTCCAACTAAAAAACTAAGAACCGCTAATGTGTAGATCTTTAAGGTACTGGACATGTTGTTCATTTCCCCTTGTTTACTTATTTTTCTCGATATAAAATCATCCCTGCGTGGTAGAGAACGCCGTTACGAAAATCCCCGTCAGCTGTGAAACCGGTATCGTCTACATAATCGATATGATCCCCATTAATAATATAGCGGCCTTGATAGGCGCTTTTCCGATTGCCACGCGCCTCGTCGTAACGTCCGTTAGGCAGAAGCTCATGTCGGATATATCCGTCACGGGTAACCCACATGCCTACATAAGATGTTTGTTCTTCATTGTTTCTTTTTTCCATTTGTGATTTCTCCTTTTACTGTGGTTTGTGAAGGTTACTTCTCAAACAACAGTATGGAGGATATTGGGGTAGATACGGTAGTCGATTCGGAGAGAATTATTGCACAATCGTCCAAAATGTATAAAAATATATGTAAGAGCTATCGGAGCGAAAGAAAGGGAGTGTATGATAATTACATGACAATGAATGAGGAAATCACGAGACAACAGCAGGAATTGGCAAGTCTTATCGATCGCCATACACCTAACTCTGGAAAACATGATACAGCTATTTCTTCTTTAAAATTATTTCGCTATCAAGGAGAGAAGCAACCGATCTATTCGGTCTATGATCCTGCGTTGTGCATTGTCGCACAAGGAGCAAAAATGGTGATGTTAGGACAAGAATGCTATGACTATAATCCAGCGTCCTATTTGGTTGCCTCCGTAAATTTGCCGATTACCGGACAAATCATTCAAGCTTCTCACCAGCATCCTTACTTAAGCCTTCAACTGAATTTTAGTACGGATCAGATCGTAGATATTATCAAAGCGTCTCATTCGGAATGGGGTGATAAGGAAGACTTGGGGCGAGGCCTGTTGGTGAGCCAAACGAGCCAGTCTCTTCTTGACGCTGTATTGAGATTAGTTCGGCTTCTAGATTCGGATCGACATATTCCTGCTCTTGCTCCTTTGGTCATTCGTGAAATTCTGTACTGGATTTTGCAGGATGAACAGGGAGGGGCTTCGATCCGGCAGTTCGCCGTGGCCGGCAGCCATGCTGAGAGGATTGCAAAAGTGATTAGTTTCATAAACCGTAATTTCGCTAAGCCTTTACGTATGGATGAGTTGGCAAAAGTCGCAAGCATGAGCCCATCTTCATTACACTTTCATTTCAAAGAGGTTACCGCAATGAGCCCCTTGCAATATCAAAAGCAATTAAGATTGCAGGAAGCTCGCCGCCTATTGCTTTTAGATATACCTGAAGCGGCGAATGCCGGATTCCAAGTGGGTTATGAAAGTCCTTCTCAGTTCAGCCGTGAATACGCTCGAATGTTTGGCCTGCCTCCATTAAGCGATATCAAGCAACTTCGTGAGTCTTTAGCTGAGTAGGATAGCCGAGTCCGGAAAAGGGACACAACCCGGTCTTTAAAATTCAAAGTAAATTAAAAAATAACAGGGGGTGAACTACTGCTACATCTAATTTTTTTAAGTATCTACAGATAGCATTCCAGACATGTGGATTTAACCTACATGGGTTCTAACATTGGTCGCCATGAAATTTTTATACGTAATCTTTATTATTCTTAACTTTTTGCTACCTTTAAAGCGTTACGGTGAACCGTATCATAAGTAAATGAGGTTCTTCTTCGTTAATATTCTTGAACGTAATATACTTGAAAGAATAAGATAGTAGAGTTTTTTTCTCTACTATCTTTACTAATCAACAGCACCTGTTCGTTTTATTTCAACCTTAATAGTTGATTTTAACTTTAAACTTGAATACTTTTCCCGCAAATCTTTATCACTTAAATTGGAATATTTTCTGATGCTTTTTATTTTTCTTCCAATGCCAATTGGATCAGTATTTAATTTTCTTAACTCCTCAAGAAAATCCCCCAATTCTTTGCTTAGTTCTTCCCCAAGCAGTTGCTCCAGTTTTTTTATAGATTTCTTATTGTTAAGAGTAATTACAGGCTGTACTTCTATAGTTGAAACCTTAATAGTTGCGTTTAGGTAAAAGTCATCTTCGTTAGATAGTTTAACTTTTCCTCGGTGCTTTATTGGGCGAATTGTAATGTTAAATTTATCTCCTTTTGGCTTTTCGACTAGTGGTATTCCCTTTTTTTCTAAAACCTCTATAGGAATGTTTAATGTTATATCTCCCAAAGAAGCCCTGCGATTGGTGAATAATTTTATGAAAAAGGTTTTTGTCAAAGAAATAGAACCGACCATTTTATCATCCTTTAATAATGCCACCTTTTCAATATAGGGTGCTGCACCATTCTTATTCGATATAATAGGCAAGGTAGGATCGATGCCAATTTCATATAGAGTGGAGAAAAAATCACGCAGGTTGGAGTTTATTAACATTTCATTCCTTTCTTGCTTTTCCAATAGTTGATAAATATATGACCCCATCTCAGGGTATTCTTCATAGTGATTATTTTTAATGACTTCTTCAGTATTGTTTGTAATAGCCAAAAATATTAATGATCCAATGCTGCTGTCTCGTTGCATTGTATCTAAAAAAGATGAAATTCCTATCTTTTCACTTATATCTTTATCAAATAGTATTGTCCTCAATTGTCCAGATGTAATGTCGTGGCTTGTTTGTTGTTCTAACCTTTGTCTTATTTGTTTGCTTGTACTACCGATGGCAGAAATGGTTTCACTTGTTTTTTCTTCTTTACGGTCAAATTGCAACAAGCTAATAGAGCCTTTATATGTATCTTTATCAAGTAAATCATAACCAATAATAGTTGAAATCCCTTGCCTTTCTAATATTTTTCCAGGGGGCGAGCATGCAGTACAGAGAAGACAACAAAATAGAATAAGCCATTTTTTCATCTTTTCAACTCCGTTAAGAATGTGAAAAAATTTTAGATTTAATGATTGAAATGAAATATAACAAGATTGGATAGATAAACCATAGGTAAAAGCCGACATGACCAACTTGATCAAACAAAAGGTTATTGTCGACTCTTTTGGTGACAAAAAAACTCGTGATAAAAATGATTATTGAGATTAGCCATATACCATGTTTTTGTTTTAAATGAAATATTTGTTTTACTCCTTTTGAAGAAATGAACAGGTATAAACATAAATTTGGAAAAATAACCAATATCCATAATGGAACGGCAATAAATTCAAACCGCTCAAGAAATGGAAAATGGACCGCGCTTATCATACTGACCACAGGCCAAATATGTATTTCTAATTCCTTTGGACTAAAAAATAATATCGAAATAACAGTTGTTATAAATACAATAAGTGTAGTAAACCAGATTGCTAATTGACTGAAAAAAAGCAGCTTTTTTTTCTCCTTTATAAATGGAAAAATAAAAAATAAAGTTTCAAAACCTAACATTGTAATACTGGTTTTAAATACTCCTTTCATTATTTGTGCTGGGGTTGCAGACATGACGGGCAAAATTCTAGTGAAGTTTATCGATTCAAGTGGTTGATAAAAAACAAATAACAGCCATATAGTCATTAAGAAGGATATGAAACATATCCCTGCAATTACTCTGAATCCGCCAGATACGGCATAAATGGTTACTAATAATAGCACTAAAACACCTACCCATTCATCAACTCCTTCATATCCCCATGTCAGGGACAATTCAACATAAGCGATGATGATAGAGTAATGTGCTGCAATAAAGTAAATAACCATAAAGGTATTGATGATACTGCCTATAAAGCGGCCAAATAAATTCTCGTGTATTTCATAAAGATTATAGTTTTCATATTTACCAAGGATGTTAATTATCATCCAAATGATAACACTAATGAATAGTCCAGATAGTAGAACACTGATCCAGGCATCTTGCTTAGCTTCAAGAAAAACAATTCTAGGGACGCCAAGTATGCCCATTCCGATTTGTGAAGTGTGAATGATAAAGTAAGCAATATAGGCGTTTACAAAACTAATATTTGATTTCATTATCCACCTCAAAATTCATCTAAATCGTTTTCTGTTTTTTTAAATTTCCATCCTATCCGGAATACGTTTAATGGACGATTGACAACAGGACGTTTCCTATAAAAATGATGTGGAAGCCGTATGAGAAAGTATTTTAAATCCTTTATCCTAAACGGGTATAGAGGTGCAAGATAAGGTCTATTTAAGGATGTCAACTTTAACAAGTGGACAACCAGTACACAGACACCAATCATAATCCCATTCAAACCCCAAACACCTGCTAGAATAATGAAAGGAAATCTGGCAATTCTTATAGCAGTCCCCATCTCATAAATTGGAGCTAAAAAGGCCCCTAATGCACTAAATGCCACGATAATAATTAAAATATTGCTAGTTAAGCCAGCCTCAACAGTTGCTTGACCAATAACAATCCCTCCAACAATCCCCATTGTTTGACCTACTTTTGATGGAAGACGTGCCCCTGCCTCTCTAAGTAATTCAATTAATAATTCCATTAATATTGCTTCTAGTAAAGGGGGAAATGGAACTTGTGAACGTGATTGCCCAATGACAATTAACAATTTAGATGGTATAAGTTCAAAGTGATAGGTAAGGATTGCAACATAGAATGCTGTAAAGAACAGTGATCCAGCCATAGCCAAGAACCGTATAAATCTTATGAAAGTACTCAAAGACCAGCGTAAATAAATATCTTCTGTTGATTCAAAAAACGAAAAAAAATTAGCAGGCCCAATAATAGACACTGGGCTTCGATCTAATAGGATACCAACCCGTCCATTTAAAATAGAATAGAGAAATCGATCGGGCAGCTCTGTCATGATAAACTGAGGAAAAAAAGAATAATGATTATCTTCAAGACACTGTGCCAAAACTGAACTGTCACTTATATCATCAATTGTAATATTTTCAAGCTTCTGCTTAAGTGTTTTTAGTATGTCTTCATCCGTTAAATCTTTAATGTAAATAATTCTTAATTTCTTCTTAACATGTTCTCCTATTTCTAATTCATCCGTACACAAATTAGAATTATTTAGATTTTGTCTGATAATTTTTATATTAGAAGACAATGATTCTGTAAACGAAATTTTAGGGCCGTATACCAAAGATTCAGTTTCTGCTTTCTCGATGGATCTTTCAATTGGATTAGCACAATTTACTAAAAGGGCTTTATTTTCTTTTAATAAGTAAATATAAACAAATCCATTTAAAAGTGAAGAAATAATTTCTTGTTCCTTAAAGTCAATCTTTACCTCGTCAATAGGGATATTCTTCATTAAATAAGAATAGGTTATATCTTTTTTGGGCAGCTGTTGAATGAATTTAATAACATATTCATTAACTGTTTCAGCCTTAATTAAATTTTTCATAAAGACAATTTCCAGACAATCTCCAGCGACCTCAATTGTCCTGCAAAGTAAATCTGGTGATTGGTTGAGGATATATTTAATTTTTTTATAATTTGGGCAGTTATTGATATTTGGTGTGTTTGCCATTTGAAAAATCCTTAATAATTTTTTCTTATTATTTGAAAAGAAAACCATTTTATCCATAGCTTTATAAAAAAAAGTCCACAAAGTAGTTTATGGACTTTTTTTGAATTGAATTGTAAAAGATAAAAGATGTAATAAACTGTGTGGAAACAGGATAAGTTGCTGCGTAATCAAAGAGGGTGATAAATCCTCATTTAGATACAACACGGAGAACCGTACCACAAATAGTGGTAAAGCAGAAAATTGAGTTAAGAGTGGAAACAGAAATGCTAATCTGCATATAAATGCTGGTGCTATTGAGCTTTATGAAATGAAATGGCTTGTTGAACTATCAAAAGTTGTACAAAACTTGCAGAATCCATGACTTATTATTACGAAGGGTCTTTTTCAGAAAAGAAGCGGTGACCGCTTTCCCATTGAATACCGAGAAGCGATCACCGCTTAGCATATATTATTTTTCGTTGTCTACATAACAGGGTCTTTCTTTGCGATTAGATCCATTCAAGATGTTTTATTTAATTGTTATATTTCCAGAAGTGGTTTGGAGTTGCACATTAAATGAACCATCCCCCGTTTGTCCCTGTGTCTTTCTGTTACTTTGTTGACGATTTTCCATAGGAATAGCAACAGATCGTCTTCCACTACCAGATTGCAAAAGCCAATGTATATTGGAGTCTTTGTTATCAAGATTTAAAAGAATGTTGCCACTTTTGACAGAAACATCAATGTCATTATTTATTTCTAAATAGTCTAGCGATACATTACCACTTTTTCCTTTAATATTAAGTTTTTTTGTATACAGATTTTTTATGTTTGCATTGCCTGAAGAACCGTTAATCGATACTTTTCCCTCATAATCAATTGGAATGCGAACGGATAGCTGAGGCATTTTTCCGATATTTACTATTTCTTTAAAGTCACTCTTTAACCGAATATTGATTGCTCCTTTCTCCTCATGAATAACAATTCCAGGTCCATCACTATTGAGCCAGGAAGCTTGAAATGACTCTATATCCGCTGATTCTACTACTAATGTTGTGCTCCCATGATCAATGTTGAGGTTTTCTATTCCCTTAATTGCCACAGTTTGCAAATCTTCTTGTTCATTAGAACTACAAGCACTTAGAAAAAGAATACCTACCATTAGCAGACAAATATAGTATTTATTCATTGAATCACCTCTTCATTTTGTAAAACTGATTATAAAAGATTACGTAACGTCATTATCAAGATATTTTTTTTAACACTTGAAAGTGACGTTACGTCATTTTGTATAATGGAACCAATGAAAAAACGAAGGGGATGATAGATATGAAACAAGGAGATATCATTATATATGCGTGTGTCATCGTAGGAGCAGGAATTGGTCTTATGCTTGATCAAGCATTTCCTGGCGTACTAGTAGGTCTAGGATTGGGATATTTAATTAAAATTGGTCTAACTAAGGATAAAGAAGATTAGTCTTCATTTTACACTGGAGGTGTCTGTGCTTGATTCATATAAACGAAGTTGCCAAACAGACTAAGATTACGGTTAGAACACTTCGGTATTATGATCAGATTGGATTATTAACCGTCTCCTCTAAAACCGAAGGGGGGCATCGACTATATACAGAAGAGGATTTGAAGAAGCTCCAACAAATTCAATTTTTAAAAGGAATGGGTTACAGCTTGCAAGATATTAATGATATGCTATCTGACCCTAAATGGAATTGGAGCAATAGCTTGAAAAATCAACTGGTTTATATCATTGAAGAGCAGGCGAGATTAAAAAGTATCGAGTCGTCTCTACGGGAATTGATCAATAGTATTGCAGTAGAAGGCGGAGATGATCATCTTGCGATACAGAAACTCATTCGATTATCACTTAATCATAAATCAAGATTGAAGACCTTTAGAGACAGCATGTTTAGCGATAAAGAAATTGAACTCTGGACAAGGCTTCCCAAAATGAGTGGAGAAGATCCTGATTCATTAGAATGGATTGCTCTGATTGGTCAGATAAAACGGCATGTGAATGATAACCCTGCAACACCTAAAGTGCAAAGCATAATAAGACGAATGCAAGAAAAACAATTGGAAGATTTCAATGACGATGAGGAGTTTATCAATAAATTATGGGATATAAGAAAGTCCTCAGTGCAATCCGAAGAGCTTGGACTTTATCCGATCGAAAAAGAAGTTCTTGATTTCCTGGAACGGGCATATGAAATTTATATTTCTTCCGTACAAGACTCTTCCGCCCTTCAAGGAGGAGAATCATGAGCATTGAATTGCTTTTTATGGTAGGAGGATTAGCTCTATTAGATATGATGAGCCCTGCTGCTTTAGGGGTAACGGTATATTTACTGTTAAATGAAAAAGAGCGATTAAGTTCACGCTTAATGATCTATTTATTTACAGTTGCAGGATTTTATTTTTTAGTAGGCGTTTTTCTTATGTTAGGTCTGGATGTTGTAATGACTGCTTTCTCCTCCATCTTTCAAAATCGGATCGTAAGTTGGGTAATGTTGATTATTGGTGGGATTCTGTTTATAGCCAGCTTTTACTATCCTAAGAGTAAAAAAACAGATTTGCCAAGACCAAAGTCCAACAGTAATGCAGCCATGGTTGCACTCGGGTTCACGACATCATTGATCGAAGTAGGTACAGCATTTCCTTATTTTGCTGCGATTGGTCTTATGACTACATCAAATTTAGCTGCATTTCAGTGGCTCCCGATTTTGGCAGGTTATAATTTCATTATGGTGCTGCCACCATTGATCGTGTTTACGTTATATTTATTATTAGGACGAGTGATGCAAAAACCGCTCGAAATGCTTCGAATCAAGCTTTCGAAGCATTCAGGAGCGGCTATTTCTTGGATTATGTGTATTGTGGGATTGATTTTGATTTTTAATAGTTTGGACTATCTGTAGAGAGTTCTATAGTAGCTTTTTATCTCAAATCGAGTTCTTTCGGTGAACCGTATCAAAAGTAAATGAGGTTTTTCTTATCTTCTTGCAATTACTGTATGGGTGAGTGCTTTTTAGTTTATACACTGAATTTAATAAGTATTTGAAAAAATGTAAAAAATTATTAAAAAACATGTTAAAATTTAATGGAATATAACACATAGGTTAACTAAGGAGAACAATATGAGCCATTTAGGAAAGTATGAGCAAATGCCACTAACATTTGAAAAGTTAAAAAAATTAGAGGTGGTTCTTGAAAAAGAAGGATATTCTTTAGATGAAGATTTGGGCCTTATTTTACAGTCCGACTACTATTCTTATAGTGTTACTCCCTATGATGTAATTACATTTGCGAGTATTGGTTGTGATGGAATACATTTTGGTTTGTTAACCGACTTTGGAACCGTTTCCGATTTAGAGAATGCTTTTGTTGTATGTATTAGTCCAATGGATTTTGGTTCACATATCAAGATTGTTGCTAGGAATATAAGGGAGTTCGTTAGTTTAATTTGTACAATGAAAGATACAGGGGCTATTTCTAACTTTAATCATATGAAAGAAGAGGAAGAGTATTTAAACTTGCTTAAACAAATCAAAAAAGAAGAACCTGAAAATAAGGAATTTGTAGAAAGAGCTAACTATGTAGTAGAAAAGATAATATCTACTATTAGATGTGAAATCATTGATGATGTCTATCAATATGTGGAAAGAATGATAAGGACAGAAAGAAAGCAACAAACAATTTTACCCACTCTTGACGGTTTAGGGGTAGTTGCTATGGAAAATGTTTTTAGAAGCCATAGTATCTACAAACTTGAAGAGGATATGAATATTAATCTAAATGAAGTGAAAAATTTTTTTAATACTGCTTCAACAGAAAGTAAACTAGCTTTCATCCGTGATGCCCAATTTACTAACTTGATTTCAGATGAAATAGAGTTAAAAGAATTGGTCATTAATGAAATGATTAAATTAGGTTTAAATGATGAAGTAGGTAGATTGAAAAATATAGACGATTAAAGCTCTAGTAAAATAATTGTTATTAATCTACTAGAGCTTTTACTTAAGTTAGATCAAAGTAAAGATAAAAAGGTAGTGTGTGTATGAGTGTAATTATGTATTCTGAAATGGTGAAGCCAGTTAGCCCGCTTCCTTTGCCACTGGGCTATTCAATTCGGGCATTTCGACCCGGAGATGAAAGTATTTGGGCTAAAATTGAAACACTTGCAAGGGAGTTTCCGAACGAAGAAGCTGCTTTACAACGCTTCCATGCTGAGTTTCTCGATTGTGAATCCGATCTTCGACAACGCTGCTTTTTCTTACAAAATTCAGAAGGCGAAGCAATCGGTACGATTATGGCTTGGTATGGGGAGTATGAAGGTCGAAGGATTGGACGCATTCACTGGGTCGCAATCATCCCAGATTATCAAGGCAAAAAGCTTGCCAATCCATTGTTAACCTATGCCTTATCTGAGATAAACAAGTACCATCAAGAAGCTTATTTAACAACACAAAAACATAATGATAGAGCCATTCTTTTATATGAAAAATATGGATTTAAAGCGATTGAAACGCCTAATTAAGGCTAGTTCAATGGCTTTTTTACATAAGGGCACTTTTTAGGATTCTCTTTAATTAAGTTAAAACTTCATATAAAAATGTGAATTTAAGTCAATATTTTTGACAACAATATGTTAAGTTTTAAATCAACCTTCCAAACTTTTATATAGGATAACCGTCGGAGGCTTGACATGGAGCCTCTGAGAGCACAATTCCTAGCCAGAAAGCCAGCTAACTAAGTAATGCTGGTTAGCAGCCATACAGGCTATCATGCTCGCCTCTCCATATATTTTTTTTCGGTCATATCAACCTTCAATGTATTTGAATAAAGCTATTTTTGCAGAATCAAAATCTAGGTACTTCACATGACTCACTTCTTCTTTTTTTTGAATAGCATGGAACACTCAATACAGGCATTGTCATACGGAGAACCCTTATGACTAAAGGAGTGTGTCATTTTATAGGTTTGTATTTTTTCTCCAAAAATCATCGCTAGTATATTGTGAATCTAGGTCTGAATGGAAGACTACGTCATCACTTGGATTCTGTGAATTATCAGCATTTTCTAGTGCCTCAGTAATCAAATCAGTTGTCATCGTCCGTAAAAAAGAGTAACCAACAATTTTGATTACTATCAATATCTCTAACGCGCTTCTCATCGTCCCAATTTTGTTCTGTCATTTTTTTAATAACGTTACTTGCACTGTCAAATGGCAATTGTAACTCTCTAGAAATTTTTGACCTAAAGTAGTTTCGCCACTGCGATGGATACTAATAAATATAATTTTGGCAATTTGTATACAACCCCTTGAACTTAAATACATAGCCTTCCAAGATTCTATTGAACATGAATCAAACACTTCTTATATTACTATTTTAGTAAAGATAGGATATTTATACTATGAATTCGACAAAAGAAGACAAAATATTAGTAATACACATACTAGTGGCGAAAGTTATAATAAACTTAATAAAATTCCTGTCGAAGGAGAAAACTTATTATTTTAACAGAACGTGGTTGGGAATGTATCTGTGCTGCGGAAAATACCTTTACTTCAATCGAGAAAAGGGGGGCAATGCACTTGGAGTTTAAAGAATTCAATCACTTAGTCTAGATTTATATGATTTAATTGAAACATTTCCTCAAGTTAATCAAAGCGTATTTCGCGCAGTCTGGTAAAAGGAAGGGAAAAAAGGTGGAGGTTGACTATTTGTCTTTTCTAAAAGAGTTACAATACCGACTTACTAGACCAAATTGTGGTTGGGGAATTGTTACTCTAAGCTTACTGCAGGCACATCGTTAGAATTTGGCATAGAATCCCTCTTTAATGTTACCTACAACCGGTATTCACATTCACCGAATACGCCCTGAATCAACCGCAGGAGTCGGTATGCCTTCTTGTTTAGGTAATGGCGCCGGATGAGATTAATTACTGAAATCTCCTTCAGTTTGAATTGGGCTCCGGTTATGCAAGCACTGCTGGCGGAAGCGGAGAGGAAGAGACCGGCACTGGGATTCACCAACTGATTAGTAAGTAACTCATTATGCATATATAGGAGTGTTTGGGATGATTGTTCTGAAAGATATCGGGAAGTTTGAGGAACTGCCGGAAATCGCCATGCATATTTACCATGGAAATATTCCAGCTTTGCATGCTGCAATTACAGCGGGTTGGGATATTGAGGAAGGCATTGTACTTAGTAAACGTACTACATTAAGCCCTTTGGATTTGGCGCTTGTATTGCAGAGAAGGGAAGTTGTAAAGCTGCTAGTAGAGCACGGGGTCAATCTGAATGTCCATCATAATCCGGCATTTTTGCGAGCTGTCCGCTATTGCAAGGAAGACATCGTTAGGTACATTGCAGCACAAGGTGCCAAGTTGGATAAGCTCAATCAAACAGGTTTAGGAGCATATTCACAGGCCTACTATGGCAACAAAAACAATATCCCGCTTATTCATGAGTTGGGATTAGATATCAAGCTGCATGGCGGCCCTGTATTGCGTGAAGCCGTATCGGACCATGACCTTAAGACACTCAAGTATTTGCTCGATCATGGAGTGGACATCAATTATAATAAGCCCGATATGGTCTATCCTTATCAAGCGACTCCGTTAACCGTTGCCGTGCGTATGGGGAATTTGGCCATGGTCAAATTTTTGATTGAACGCGGGGCGGATGTTACTTTAGCAGAAAAGGGCGGCGAGAGGCCTTATACGATTGCCGTCAGTAATAAGCATACAGTCTTGGCTGACTATTTAAAATCGCTAGAGCCGGCTGAAATACATAATCTAGAAAACAAGAAGCATGAGCTGAAAAAATATAAATTACCCGATGAACTGGTAACTTTTCTTACCGGAGACGAGCTCCGTCTTGAGCTGGCGCAAAATGAATTTGAAATCGGGTATATCGACTTTTTTACATTGACCGATACGATTGAAATGAAACTCGGCGGACAAAAGCTGCTGCGCATATCAGCTGATATAGACAATTACTCTGATCTCCAGCTAGTTTGGAATCCGAAGAAAAAAGGTCAGATAGGCTGTTATGACGTGGAGCATCAGACTTATGCAGATTTATGCAGCTTTACAGAGTTCCGTGCGCAGCCTGAAATGTACCTCATTAAGTTTCTTGAGGGAGAGTTGTAAATGAAAAACCGTACAAATATTTTAGCTGCGAGAACAGACTGTATTCTTTATTATGTGAGACCAGTTCTGTCAAACGAACATGGTATAGGCTGGATCGGTGGGAATGCACCTGACTTCTTTGATGATCAAGAAGACTTTATCCACGAAGGTAACCAAAAATATTATTTTTACTTGAGTCTCGTCCATCCCTTTAAAACTGAGAGTATGATTTCAATCTTCATCCCAGAGGACTATGAGGAATATTTGAACAACAATGTTTACCCGAATTGCTCGATAAAGGTAATTGAGCATCGAATTTCAACGGAAAGCGTTAAAGATATGTTTACTAATCCAGGTCTTATAAAACATGTAATTTTAGACGGAGAAATAAGCAATGACGAAAAATCCATGAATCAGCCTTTTCTGATCAAACTAGGTGGATATCCGAGACTTATTCAAAATGAAGGCTATTATTTTACGAAACTTAAAGAGGAATCATTTTCTTTTTTATTTCAAGTAAATGAAGATGGTTACCCAGAAACATTGCTTCATCCCGATTACAATTATCCTTTTGGTTTTGGATCACTATATATTTTCGCCAAAATAGGGATAACTGAAATCCAACATCCAGTAGCAGGTTTTTGGCAATTTTCTTGATTTAACGCAGGGAACGTAAAGTAATTGAACTGATCCTGGAGTGATGCTATAAACGGCATAGCCGGAATGAATGCCCTATATGCCTCCTGAATATAAAGTATTAGACTAGATTCGCTGATTCCACGCGACTTTTAAATTACGAATCTGACACATTCTGAAAAATAGTTTTGTCTGATCCCTGAAGAAAAAACAGCAGCAACCAAGTATGAGAAAATAAAGTTAAAGACTGCTGCTGTTTTATTGAACAAACATACCCGTTAGCTCAAAGATGTACCTTAATTCTTAAACCATCTAAATCAGAGGGAAGGTGGTATGATATACTCAGGGATATAACTTAGGTAGTTTATTTTATATCGAAGGAGCAGTCGAGATGTTATCGGAAAAAGTGATTAATTATTGCAAAAGTAAAAACTGGTGGTTTGATGACGTTGTAGAGGAGTATGAACACGCATTAGTAAAGTTAGGCATCGATTTGAGTTCAGATTTTGCTAAGTTTTATTTGCATGCAGAGGATGGGCCGACTTTCTTTAGCAGACAACGTGAAATCTATCAGATTTGTTGGTTTATGATCAATTCTTCTGATTATATGTTAGGCATGGAGAGAACTCATGTAGGTTTAAAGCTGCCTGAAGAATATATTCCGTTGGATAGTTTTGAAGGGGAGTTCGGCTTTTTTTATAATAAGAACACAGACGAAGTGTTAGGCCTAGGATTGGGTCAGCAGATGGAGTCTTTTTTTGCTGGTAAATTGAATCCTCAATGGAAAAGCTTTAACTCCTTCCTAGAGTGGTATTTTGAACTGACAGATTCGTGTGTGACTATATAGATCAGCTACAGCTGCGAAGAGGACCACAAGGACGTACCCAGTGGTCTGACACACCATTTATTATTTGAGTAATTTAATATCACTTCTAGCAACGTCCACAAGGTTCTCCGACTATTTTAAAAAGTGCTCTTCAAAATATTTCAATTGGTAATCTAAAGTTAAAGAATCGTTAAACATAAAGGCATTTCCATCCACTTCAATTACATGGTTGTTCTTCACAGCGGGCATTCCTTTATATAAATCCGTCTGTTGATAGGAATTATCTTGGTCATTGTATTTACTAACAATTAAGTAGTCCTCAACATAGTCCGGTAATACCTCAGAGGAAATCATGTAGTAACCTTCTTTACTTGTCATTTCCTTTACTTTATCAGGCATTTTCAGACCTATTGCTTTATAAAGAACTTCTGTGCCTCTTCCCCAACTATCGCCAAAAATACCCATATCTTTATCATAACTTTCCATTACAGTTACCGTTGAATTTTCGCCAATTTTTGCTTTAATTTCATTTCCAACAGTATTTGCACGTTTTTTGAAGTCATCAATCCAGTTTTGAGCTTCTTTCTCTTTATTAACCAACTTTCCAATTTCTAAATGCTGTGTTAAATAATCTACTTTATTATAAGTATAGGTAACTGTTGGAGCTATTTGTTTTAACTTATCAAGGTTTTTATTATCATTTGATCCAATAATTAAATCTGGTTTTAATTCAATAATTTTCTCCAAGCTCTCATCTGAAACTGCTGGAACATCTTTTAATTGATCATTAAATAATGGACTTTTCTTAGCCCATTCATCCACGCCTACGATATTAACACCAAGTGAAATTAAATCGCCTGCATTGCCAGTCAAAACGACTACTCTTTTCGGATGGGCAGGTACTTTAATAGGGCCATTTTCAGATTGGTATGTAATCATTTTGCTTTTGCCCCCTTTACTTGCATCACCTACTGACTGGCTCTTTGTGGCATTGCCACAGGCACTAAGAATAAGAACCAAAATTAAAATGAAAGGTATAATTAATTTTTTCAACTTAAGATCCTCCTTAAAATTAAGTGTCATTCCGATCTAACTATTGATGATAATGATAATCATTTTCATTAAAACTTTAGTATTCTTTTAATTTTTTGTCAATAACTAATTGGGAAAAACAGGGCGTGGTTGGTAATGTATACAAGCAATGGAAAGTATCTAACAGGGAACAAACAAGTAGATATAAAATAGGATGGAGTAAAGCTTCTCTTATCAAATCTATAATGATTAAAAGGCAGGGAGTAGAATTAGTAAAAACTCTTCTGCCTTTTTATCATTCTCTTTTAAGTCCTTCACGAATCAGGAAATGGTATAATTATTGATAGAATATTATAAATATTTATTTGTTCGAATATTAGAGAGGGGAGATAAGGTATTGAAGTAGTTAAGCATAAAAAAACGGGGCAATAAGCAAATGATATTAAAAGGTTTAATATTTTGTAAAGAATGTGGTAAGGATGCATGATTTAGAAAAAAGTCAGTTGATAGTAAAGAAACATAACAATGACTGTAAATAAAAGAAGTCAAATGCTTGTGGAGAAAAAATAGATAAGAGAGCATAGCTTATGAAATTCAAGCATTCGATTTTGATATCCTATATCCCATTAAGTAAGGAGAGGTAAGCATGAAAAAAACGTTTATTGAACAAGTTCATTACATAAGAATTCCGGTAAGAGATTTAGACCAATCAGCTAAATGGTATGAAGAGGTGTTAGGATTACAACTGTTAACCATCACTGATGACCCTTTTGCAATTATTAAAGTGAATGATGGACCATTTTTAGTTATTTTAGTACCCATTGATGATGAAACTTATGCTCATTTTACTGTTAATGGTGAACCAGCTTTCAGCATTGGCTTTACAAGTCCTGAATTAATTAAATTTCACCAGCATCTAATTGATAATGGAGTCAAAGTTGAGGATATAAAAGAAGATAATGGGCATGCATATTTCCATTTTTTTGATCCAAGTGGTAATAAACTTCAAGTATACTGGTAGAAATCATTATATAATTATCTTTCAATATTATTTAACAATTAGTAGAGCAAATCCCTGGATAAGGGAACTTACGGAGATAAAGTAAGTAGATAATCCATGATGTAGAAGCTAACAAACTTATATGATAGGTTGTTAGCTTCTTTTTTAATTTCAAATAAGTATGTATCCCCAGTTGATTACGATGCTAAAAACCGTAAAGTCAATCACAATTGATTCGATTGCTTTTCTGACAAAAAATGTACTGGAGATAGATCCTTACTCTTTATTTTTAACGATGATTTCACCTAATGTTGTTGTGTATAGGTATGATAGTCTTTTCGCCATTTCCTCAGGGGAACTTTTAAACCCTTCTTGAATCCAGTAGATAAACAAACCTAAAAAGGCATAGGTTTCATAATAGTTGACTGCTTCTATATCGAACCATACACCATCTTTCAATTCTAAATCGTTGCGGCTAATAGCCGAAATAGTTTCGCAAAAAATATTTTGTGAACCTGGGATTACTTCCCCCATTAACATGAGAGAAAACACAAATTGGTTATTAAATACAAATTCAAAGATTGGAATACTTTGGGTGGAGTCAGCTAAAGAGAATGTCTTTTTCCCTTTAAAACTTTCTTTATAATACTGTGCTAGCTCATCTAAATAATCATGAAAAATATCTGCTAAAAGCTGCGTACTGTTCTCATAATGGGAATAAAATGTAACCCTATTGCAGTGAGCAACCTCTGCAATTTTAGTAATAGAAATTTCCTTAAATTCCTCTTCCTTTAATAGCTCCAACATTGCTTTCTTTAAGTTTTTTCGCGTTCTTAAGATTCGACGATCTTCATTTGCCACTTGTTTTCCTACCACCTTGCAACGTACATTCTTTTCAAAAGTATAACACGAAATAAGAAAGAACACTTTTAGCAGACTTTAGCAAATCTCCTTCTTTGACTTTTATATAGAATTTTGTTATTTTACAGTTGTAGTTTAACTATAATTATTTTTCTATTGATGAGATATTCAGTTTCGTACTGAAAAGGAGGAGTTATTCATGACTCGTTTAGAAGGTAAAGTAGCAATTATTACAGGTGCTGCCCAAGGTATGGGAGCATCTCACGCAAGACGCTTTGTTGCAGAAGGTGCAAAAGTTGTTATAACAGATTTAAATGAAGAAAAAGGTACCGCTTTAGCCAGTGAATTAGGTGAAAATGTTTTATTTGTAAAACAAAATGTTACTAGTGCAGAAGATTGGGCAGCTGTTGTTGCGAAGGCTGAAGAAAAATTTGGGCCAGTCAATGTATTAGTAAATAACGCAGGTATTACAATGGCGAAATCTATACTTGAAACGACAGAGGAAGAATACCGTCGCATTGTGGATATTAACCAAGTATCTGTCTTTTTAGGAATGAAAAATGTTATTCCATCTATGCAAAAAGTGGGTGGCGGTTCAATTGTTAACATTTCTTCAATCAATGGTATTGTTGGGGGTGCTGTTGGTTACACAGATACTAAATTTGCTGTTCGTGGCATGACAAAAGCGGCTGCAATGGAATGCTCACATTATGGCATCCGTGTTAACTCAGTACATCCTGGTGTTATCGCCACACCTATGGTTGTGCAAGAGGATACAAAAGCAGCTGTAGAGGAATTTGCTAAACATATTCCTTTAAAACGAGTTGCACAACCAGAAGAAGTAACAAATCTTGTGCTTTATTTAGCTTCTGATGAATCAAGCTACTCAACTGGTGCTGAATTTATTGTAGATGGCGGCATCACTGCAATGTAATTAGATTTAATAGAGTAAAGCCGTAAACTATCGCGGCTTTATTCTATTAAACACTTCCTTCTCTCTTATTCCAATTTATTATATTTTTGATAGAGTAATAACCAGCATAAAAAATAAGGTTCATCGTTTATTCAAAAATATTGTGAAATAATTCACATATTATATGTTAAACTAACCATGTTAAAAAAAGCAGAAAACAAGCATTCAAGTAAACTATATTTTTTTAAATCAATTTGTGAAATATTTCACAAAATAGTCGGCCATTTGTGTTTTTTACTATATTTATTTATTAGTTAATCTTTCCCTTTTCATAAATTAATTTAATCCTGGCAATTCTAGGATTAGACTATTTAGATTGATTGAAATTGGAATAATCATCTGGCTAATCTTTAATTTTATAGAATCTGAAGGGGGATCTATTCTGTGAATAAAGAAAAAGTAAATCGTATTGTATTAGTTGGAACAGGTGCTGTAGGTTGTAGTTATGCCTATTCTCTTATTAACCAGGGCGTGGCGGAGGAGCTAGTCTTAATCGATGTTAATGAAGCAAAAGCTGAAGGTGAAGCGATGGATCTTAATCATGGAATGCCTTTCGCACCCTCACCTATACGTGTATGGAGTGGTTCTTATCAAGATTGTGCGACTGCCGACCTAGTTGTTATCACTGCTGGATTGGCACAGAAGCCAGGGGAAACCCGTTTGGAATTAGTCGAAAAAAATACGAAAATATTTAAGCAAATTGTAAAAAGCATTATGGAAAGTGGATTTAATGGGATATTCTTAGTTGCAACAAATCCAGTGGATATTTTAACCTATTTGACTTGGAAAGAATCGGGTCTACCAAAGGAACGTGTAATTGGTTCTGGGACAGTATTAGACTCTGCGCGTCTAAGATCTGCGCTAGGAAAGTATTTCAATGTAGATACAAGAAATGTTCATGCAGCCATTATCGGTGAACATGGAGATACAGAGCTTCCAATTTGGAGCCATGCAATGATCGGAATTGAGCACCTCAATGCAGTATTGAAGCGTAAGGGAGATTTAAAAAAAGAATGTTTAGATGAAATCTTTGTAAATGTCCGTGATGCGGCCTATCAGATCATTGAGAGAAAAGGGGCAACATATTATGGGATAGGAATGTCTCTCGTTCGGATTACAAAAGCAATCCTTAATAATGAAAACAGCATTTTGACAGTATCCGCTTATCTTAACGGAGAATATGGACAAAGTGATGTATATATTGGAGTTCCTGCTGTCATTAACCGTTCCGGCATTCGCGAAGTAGTTGAGATTGAGCTAAATGAAAAGGAAACAGAACAATTTAATCATTCAGTTTCTGTGTTAAAAGAAACGATGCAGCCTGTGATTTAATGAAATACATTATAGATCATTTTCATTAAAGAACTTTCTGCAAGAATAAATGAGTTTTCTCTAATAAGATTTAATCTAAAAAATGGTGAAAGTTGGATGAAGTTAATCAAATCCCCTATCCCACTGAGATAAAGGCTGTAAACCCGCCATAGATACGGTGAATCGTTTATTTAGTGTAGGAGCCAGGTCTTTTACAAATGCAACCAACTCACGAAACCAGCCTTGTTTTATATCCAGACCATAAGAGCAAGAATGAGGACGAATTGGAGATCCGTTACTTGTTAAAATGAATCCAGCAACGATTAGGAGGAAAATATAATGAACAAGATACAGGAATTCAATGAGTTACATTCTTCAAAGGAATTATTATTTTTAGGAAATGCCTGGGATTTACTTTCAGCCTTATCGCTTGAAAAGGCAGGTTTCAAAGCCATTGGAACGACTAGTTGGGGAATTGCAAATTCAATAGGATTACGAGATGGTGAATTAATTGATTTTGAAAGGCATTTAGGGATCATTAAAACGATAGTAGATAATGTGAAAATTCCTGTATCTGCGGATATTGAGGCGGGATATAGCGAAGATCCTAGCAAGATTATTCATCATGTTTTAAGGACCGCAGATGTAGGGGTAGCAGGTATCAATATTGAGGATTCATTAAAAAAGTCAAATGGCTTAAGAGAGATTTCATTGCACTGTAATCTTCTGGAGAAAATAAGAATCGCGTTAGACCATCATGGTTATAAGGATTTTTATATTAATGCTAGAACAGATACTTACTTCCAAAAGGAAAACCCTTTAATGGAAACAATAGAACGAGCACAGGCATATGTTGATAGTGGCGCAAGTGGGATCTTTGTTCCAGGCTTGAAAGAGCATTCAGAGATTAAAGAAATCACTATGAATGTCAATGCTCCACTGAATGTCTTATCTTTACCAGGACTAACAAATTGTCATCAGCTTCAGGAATTAGGAGTGAGACGTTTTAGTTTTGGAAATGCACTATCTGATACAGTCATTTCTTATTTAGAAAAGAAGGTTGGCGAATTGATAGAGCTTAAGGATACATCCCTCTTGTATGAGTGGTAGTATGAAAAAGTAGTTAGTTAAAACGACAGAAGGGAAAGTGCACCAGCGATTAAAAAAGTGATTATAGTTGTTTGTTAAAATGAGAATAAGAAATTATCATATCTTTTTATCATTCTCAGACTATGATCCCATCTGTAAATACGATTAAAAGAAGAGGTGCGACCAAATTGGCGCACCCTTTGTTGTTCAGCGATTATGCTTCTAAAACAATTAAATTTGTGTTTGTTTGTTTAAATTGATTGATGAAAAGTTTATTTATATTATGATCTGTAATAACATAATCGATTTCGCTGAGTGGTGCTATTCCAATGGTGACGTTCTTACCGAATTTTGTACTATCAGCGGCCACATAGATTTCATTGGATAGTTCGATCATTTTTTTTCTGGTGATGGCTTCTTCCATATTATAGTCAGAAATTCCTTTTTCGATTGTGATTCCACTTGCACAAATAAATGCCTTTTGTATATTTAATTGGCTAAAATTAAATAAATATTCATATGTTACGACCGATCTTTCGTCTCTCCTTATTTTTCCACCAATAATAATCAGTTCAATGTCACTATTTAGTAGTTCAAGTATAACTGGAATCGAATTAGTTATGACTGTTAGCTTTTTTTTGTTTTTTATATATTTTGCAATCTGAAAAGTTGTCGAACCGCTATCAATATAAATACAATCCCCATCTTGAATGTATTCACTACATTTTTGAGCAATGGTTTCCTTCTCTTTTAAGTGGCTGACCATTCGTTCATCAATGGTTGATTCTCCAAAATTTTCTTCAACAATTTTAACGCCACCGTAAATTTTTTCAATCTTTCCTTGCTTTGTCAGCAAGCTGATGTCCCTACGCAGTGTATCAATGGAAACGTTCAATTCCTTCGTTAACTCAGTTAACTTCATTACTTTTTTTATCATTAATAACTCGACAATTTTCTTTTGTCTTTCAAGAGGAAACATCTTATTCACCCATTTATAGTAAGTCTTTTTAAAAGGCTCTTTTCTAAAACATTGTTGCTATTTAAGTAAAGTTTTAACAAATAACGATTAGCAGAAGACCGCTATATCTTTTATTGGATGTAAAAGCATGCGGTAACTTTTACAAAAGCAAAACTATACGAAAACAGCCTTTTAAAATTATACTTCAAGTTTACTGATTGCTTATTAAATTTTCAATATATTAGCATATATCGTGGTTAAATTAATTATGATTTATTAATGATTTAGTAAAGAGTTATGCATAATTTACATATTATTTACATGATCCTAAACTTACATTTACAAATGGTAATTATACTTAAAGTCGTAATCAGGGAGGTGAATAGTTTGCTGAAGCTGCAAAATATAGGCAAACACTATGACAAAAAGGTCATTTTGGAAAATATCAATCTTGAAATTGATACTGGAGAAATTGTTTCACTATTAGGTCCAAGTGGCAGTGGCAAAACCACCTTATTATCTATTATTTTGGGGTTAACTAAAGCGGATCAGGGGAAAATCATTTTTAACGATGTGGATTTGAGTAATGTATCGATGAAGGAGCGAGGTTTTAATATTGTTTTCCAGGATTACGCACTTTTTCCCCATATAAATGCTTATGAAAATATTGTATATGGAGTAAAAAATAAGAAAGGGTTAGTGTCAGAGAAGGAGATAAAGGAGTATATCGAATTCCTAGAGCTAACCCCCCATTTAACCAAAAAAATAGGAGAATTATCAGGTGGTCAGAAACAAAGGGTTGCACTTGCAAGAACATTAGTAACAAAGCCGAAAATATTATTGTTAGATGAACCTTTAAGTGCATTGGATGGGGTCATTAAGGAATCAATTAAGGAACGGATTAAGTCAATTGCAAAGGAGTTTAAGCTTACAACCATTCTTGTCACCCATGACCCTGAGGAAGCCCTAACCTTGTCAGATAAAATTTTGATCATAAATCAGGGAAATATTTCACAGTTTGGGACCCCATATGAAATTATTAATCAACCAAGTAATGGTTTTGTGCAAGAATTTATTCTCAAGCAATTACAAATTAAGCGACAAAATATTTATCACTTATTTGGTGAAAAATATGCCTAATGTAAAACCAGAAATGAGGATTATTTTTACTATCATAGTATGTTTATTTACAGTCTTTCTAGTATGGCCTTTGGCCACTTTATTTGTTCGATCATTTGAAACGGCTAATGGATTCGATGTCGCGAATTATCACTCAATCATTTCTAATAAAGAACTAATGAAGTCCATTGGGAATAGTCTATTAATTTCTAGTATTACGGCTATTATCTCTACTATTTTAGCATTTATCCTAGCCTATACCATCAATTGTACGAGGATTTATCAGCCCGTAAAGGGAGTAATTAAAACGGGGATGCTTATTCCAATGCTGCTTCCGACCATCACCTATGGATTTGCGATTATGTATTCTTTTGGAAATCAAGGATTAATTACAAAGCTTTTTGGACGAAAAATATTCGATATTTATGGATTTAACGGCTTATTAATAGGTTATGTCATTTATACATTACCATCAGCCTTTCTTCTTATTAATAATTCCTTTAAGTATATTGATAAGAAATTTATCATTGTTTCTAAACTAATGGGTGATGGGACATTGAGAAGTTTTATGAACACGATTATTCGCCCTTTGTGGGGAACCTTAGCTGGTGCTTTCATCCTTTCCTTTATCTTGAGCTTTACCGATTTTGGGATCCCTGCTTCGGTTGGGGGAACGTATGATGTGGTAGCAACTCAGCTATATCAAGTGATGCTTGGTTCCATACCAGATTTCAATAATGGTGCTGCAATTGCGGTAATCATGTTAATCCCTGCTGTATTTGCTGTTTTTCTTTTAAATTATCTTGAAAAATTTAATTTCCACTATGACAAATTTACAGAGATCGAATTGATTCAAAATAAACCAAGAGATATTTCCTTTAGTGTAATCTCTTCTGTCATTTTAATAGGAATGGTTGCCATTTTTGCCGTAATGTTCGTTGCACCGTTAGTAAACAGCTATCCTTATAATCTAACATTTACATTGAGCCATTTCATTGATGTGTTTCAATCAAGTGATTTAGTCAATGTCTATAAAAATTCAATAGTAATAGCATTATTAACGGGAGTAGTTGGTACGTTTGTTGCCTATAGTGCGGCGCTAGTAAATGTACGTACACCGCTTAAAGGAAAAAGATTAATGGACACAATTTCAATCATTACTAATACAGTACCAGGTATGGTATTAGGTTTATCGTATTTACTTCTTTTTAATAATAGCAGTTTAAAAGGAACGATCACCATTATTGTGCTATGTACAGTGGTCCACTATTTTACGACGCCTTATTTAATGGCTAAAAATACCCTAGCTAAAATGAATCCGACTTGGGAAACAACGGGGGAATTGTTGGGAGATAGCTGGCTAAAGACGATCCGTCGCGTTCTTTTGCCAAACTCAGTATCAACAGTATTTGAAATGTTTAGTTACTATTTTATTAATGCGATGGTAACGATTAGTGGAATCATCTTCTTAGTATCAGCTGAAACTTCAGTAGTAGCGAGCAAAATTAAAGAATTGCAGCACTTTGCTAAATTCAATGAAATCTTTGTTTTATCGATACTCATCTTTGGTACGAATTTAATCGTTAAATTATTTTGTGATTATCTTCAAAAACGACCATCAATTAATAGGAATTGAAACTTTTGATAAAAGTGAGGGGAAAATGATGTTTAAAACGATTAAGGGAATGTTCCTGTGTCTTATTGCTTTTAGTTTAGTATTTACATTGGTTGGCTGTAATAATAATTCAAATGCTGCAAAGGCACATAAAGCAAAGAAAGTAGTTATTTTAACGAATGGGGATGAAGAAGCAGTTCTAGCGATGGAAAAGTCATTAAAAGAAGCGGGTTTTGAGGGGAAATATGTCGTTCAATCTTTGGGTACATCTGAATTAGGAGGAAAGCTAACCGCTGAGGGAGATAAAATAGATGCTAATTTAGTCACAATGAGTTCTTATTTTATCCAAAGTGCTCAAGAAAAGCACAAAATGTTTACAGATTTAACATTCACAGCGAATGCGTTAGAAACATATCCATCCTACTATACACCGATTCTAGCTAATACCGGTTCTATATTTGTCAATACCGAGGTCATCAAAGAAAAGGGTCTACCAATGCCGACTTCTATAAAGGACTTAACAAAGCCGGAGTTTAAAGGATTAGTATCGATCCCAAATATTATGGACTCTTCTACAGCCTGGTTATTGGTCCAAGCTATTATTAATCAATATGGAGAAAAGGAAGGAAAAGCTATTCTTCACGATCTAGTAACAAATGTTGGTCCACATCTTGAAAGTTCTGGATCGGGTCCTATTAAGAAAGTTCAAGCTGGGGAAGTGGCTGCGGGTTTTGGACTTCGCCACCAAGCAGTAATTGCGAAAGAACAAGGTGCACCAATTGATTATATAGATCCATCTGAAGGGAATTTCTCATTGACTGAATCTATTGCTGTGGTGAAAAAAGATGATAAAACAACAGATTTAGCGATGGACATGGCAGAGGTCATTGTTAAGGAAGGCAGAAAAGAGTTAATCAACAATTATCCAGTTGCCCTTTACGAAGGAGAAACAATTAATGATATACATAAACCTGCCCACACAAAGAAATTTGACCAACCATTAACTGTTGAACTATTAAAGCAGCATCAAGAGTTTTTCAATTCAGCGAAGTAAAAAATAGGGAGAGATGGACATGAACAATTATAAACTATTAACACCAGGTCCTTTAACCACTACAAGCACGGTTAAAGAGGAAATGCTATTTGACCGTTGCACGTGGGACAACGATTATAAATCCATTACGCAAAAAATTAGGGCGCAGCTTCTTGAATTGGCAGGTGCTGCTGAGGATGAATATACGGTTGTGCTTATGCAAGGAAGCGGTACGTTCGCAGTTGAATCCGTCATGCATACAGCCACTACAAATGAAGATAGGGCTTTAATCATCACGAACGGTGCATATGGTGAACGAATTATCAAAATGGCAATGTACATCGGCCTTAACTTTAAGGAGTATCGTGTACAATACAATGAGTACCCAATTGAATCGGAAATAAAGGCTATATTAGAGGAAGATCAAGAAATTACACATATAATCATGGTTCATTGTGAGACAACGACAGGAATCTTAAATCCAATTGAAATGGTTTCAAAACTGTCAAAGGAGTTTGGAAAAACCTTAATTATTGATGCAATGAGTAGCTTTGGCGGTCTGGAAATCAATGTACCTTTGCTAGGAATTGACTATTTAATCAGCAGCGCAAATAAATGTATTCAAGGTGTACCAGGCTTTGGCTTTGTTATTGCTAAGCGTGAGAAACTATTAGCATGTAAAGGGAACTCTCGCAGTCTATCATTAGATTTATATGATCAATGGGTAGAAATGGAGAAGGATGGAAAATGGCGCTACACCTCACCAACACATGTAGTGGCTGCATTTTCTAAAGCAATTGATGAATTATTAGAAGAAGGCGGCATTCCAGCAAGATTTGCCCGGTATCAAAATAATAATCGTATGTTAAGAGAGAGACTTGCCAAGATAGGAATTCATGCCTATATTACAGATGATAAACAATCGCCGATTATTACAACCTTTCTTTTCCCTAATGAGAAATTCAACTTTGCAGAATTCTATTCCTATACAAAGGAGAGAGGCTTTGTCCTCTATCCAGGAAAACTAACCGATGTAGATACCTTTCGCATTGGGAATATTGGTGAAATTTATGAAGAAGATATCCTAGCATTGTGTGAAATTATTGAAGAATATATGGGAGTGATGGTAAAGTGAATAAAATTGAAGGAGTAATTTTGGATTGGGCAGGAACAACGGTGGATTTCGGCTGCTTTGCACCAGTAAATGTATTTATTGATATTTTTAAACATGCAGGTGTTGATGTGACAATGGAGGAAGCAAGAGCACCGATGGGATTGCTTAAGATTGACCACATTCGCGCCATGCTTTCGATGCCTAGAATCTCTCATTTATGGCAGGAGAGATTTGGCAGGGAGTTTAATGAACAAGATGTGGAGAAATTATATGCTGAATTCGAGCCTGCACTCATGTCATCCTTATCTGAGTATACAGATCTCATTCCTGAGGTGATTGAGGCAGTTCAAACCTTAAGAAGCCAAGGATTGAAAATTGGTTCAACAACAGGTTACACACAATCCATGATGGATGTTGTTGTACCTAATGCACACAAAAAAGGGTATAGTCCAGATTTTTATATCACTCCTGATGGTACCAATTCTCTGGGAAGACCTTATCCTTATATGATTTATCGAAACATGGAAGCATTGAAATTATCAGCATCCTGGAAGGTTGTAAAAGTTGGAGATACGACCTCAGACATAAAAGAGGCGGTTAATGCTGGCGTTTGGTCAGTCGGCGTCATTATAGGTAGTTCCGAAATGGGGCTAAGTTTATCTGAATATGATGCCTTATCCGAGGTAGATCAAGAGAAGGCAATCTCTAGAACAGAGCAAACTTTTTTACAAAGCGGGGCAGATTTTACAATAAAAACAATGGGAGAACTGCCTGAATTAATTGAAAGAATTAACAGTCTTATCTTGGAAGGTAAGAGGCCTAGTGCAGGTTTAACGTACTTAGTGGAGGGGATTTATTGAAATCAATATCAAAAAAGAATAAGATACTTATTTTATTATTTATAATGCTTTTATGTGTTGCTGGCCTATTTGATATTAAATACAAGGGATTATTTTTCCAATTACTACCTAATACGATTCAATCATATTTAGCCGGCTTTTTTTAATAGCCTCTTTTCTAAAATTAATTGCCTTCCTAGCTAGCCTTGATGGAGAAACACTGATGAGTAATAAAAGGACCGGGCGTTTTTTGCCCGGTTTATCTTATGTAAGTGAAACTATTGTCCCCAGACATCTTTTGCAATACGTACAACATGGCGTAATTTATTCCATTGTTCTTCCTCTGTTAGGATATTTCCTTCTTCAGTAGAAGCAAACCCACATTGCGGACTCAAACAAAGTTGATTAATATTCACATATTTTGTTGCTTCTTTAATCCGTCCTATTATTTCATCTTTATCTTCGAGTTCAGGAGTTTTAGATGTGATGAGTCCCAATACCACATGTTGATCTTTAATGAATCGTAATGGTGTAAAATCTCCAGATCGTTCATTATCATATTCTAAGAAGAAGGCATCTACATTAACACGTGAAAATAACTCTTTTGCAATGGGTTCATATCCACCTTGATACAGCCAGGAAGATTTAAAATTCCCACGACAAATATGAAGGGTAATTGCCATATCCTCAGGTTTGTTGGCTACAGCTTTTACAGTAATATCAGCAAATTTTTTCACAAGCTCATCGGGATCGAATCCTTGTGATTTTATTTTATCTCGGAAAGCATCACTGAACAATGCTCCCCAGCTTGTATCATCTAATTGTAAATAGCGGCAACCTGCATCATAAAATGTTTGAATGGCATCTTGATACACTTTAATAATATCGTTAGCCACCTCATCAAATGAAGGATATGAAGGATTATTTAGATATGGCTCACTTCCAACTACACCCGAGTAGAAAATCATATTAGGGCCTGGAATTGTAATTTTCGCAATATGATCACCGGCAATGCTTTTCAAATACGTGAAGTCTTCTAAAAATGGATGATCCTTAGGGAAACTTAATTTCGAATCAACTGTATATGCTTCTGCCTTTTTCATCGCTCCATTAAATGCACCGGTGATGTCTATTTCATAAACACGAATCCCCTCAATAGCTCTGATAAAATCTAAGTGCCACCATCTTCTTCTGAATTCACCATCTGTCACTGCCGTTAGGCCTACTTCTTTTTGCAATTCAACAATTCTAGCAATCTCAATGTCTTCTAATGCACGTAATTCTTCCTTAGTTATTTGACCATTCTTATATTGAGCCCTCGCATCCTTAAGTGCTTGTGGACGCAAGAAGCTCCCAACATGATCTGCTCTAAATGGTGCTTTCTTAATTGTATTAATCAAATTGGACAACCCCTCTAAAGTTAAATTAGTTTTTTTCTTAGCTTTTTCAGGGTACAAAAAAACCCTTCTTAAAAAGAAGAGATTAAACTCATGGATAATTACTCTTCTTATCTTCAAGCAAAACGCTACTGGAATTAGCACAGTACAAAAATGTCTGTTGCTGAGATATCTCAGGGCCAGTCCCTCCATCTCTCTAAATAAGAAAGTGACAAATTTAATTATTAATTATCAATTTACCTGTATATTCAGAGAATGTCAATTTTCCGGTGCGAATAAGTATGATGGAACCCATATTCATCATATGGGAAGGGGCTTTTATTGAGGGAAACGTTATCTCGGTATACAAATAATCAGTTTATTCAAGAAGAAAAGGAAAGAACTATTAGTGGACTCCTGCAAAATTATCATATTCATAATCAAAGAGAGGTCATATAGTAAAGAACATTTTAGTTGTGATGAGTGGTTTTGTTTATTTATATTAATATAATTTTTTGGAGTCGACGATCGATTATGACTAGAACCATTCCGATGAATGAAGCCAAAAACAGGTTAAATGATGTGGATTGTTTCTCCATTTTTTACGTAATTTTAGATATCTTATCACTCTCATACAATAGTGATATTTAAATCTATAAATAATAGTGATATACTATAATTAGGAATGAATTGATACAGAAAAGGTGTGTGTGATCAGGTCGCGCCTTGGCTTGCTTGTTACGCCGAAGAAGGAGCGTCTACATCCTTTTTTGCAAATCTAACGGTATAAGGGACGATAAAAATGAGTAACAGACAAACTAAAACAGACGTTATCTTAATTGGTGCCGGAGTCATGAGCGCGACTTTGGGATCATTACTGAAAGAATTAGCACCGCAATGGGAAATTAAAGTATTTGAGAAACTAGCAAATCCAGGGGAAGAAAGCTCTAACGAATGGAATAATGCGGGTACAGGGCATTCTGCACTGTGTGAGCTTAATTATACAACTGAAAAAGCTGATGGATCTATCGATATTACGAAAGCGATTAAAATCAATGAGCAGTTTCAGCTTTCAAGACAGTTTTGGTCTTATCTTGTAAACCGTGAACTGATTCATAATCCACAAGACTTTATCATGCCAATTCCTCATATGAGTCTAGTCCAAGGGGAAAAAAATGTAACGTTTTTGAAAAAGCGTTTTGAAGCGCTTTCAAATAACCCGTTGTTTCAAGGGATGGAATTCTCTGATGATCCTGATAAACTAAAGGAATGGATTCCACTTATTATGGAAGGTCGTACCGATAATGAACCAATAGCAGCAACCAAAATTGACTCTGGAACAGATGTTAACTTTGGTGCTTTAACACGCATGTTATTTGACCACTTAAAGAGTCTAGACGTTGAGATTAACTATAAGCACGCGGTAAAAGATATTAAACGTACAAGCGAAGGCTTATGGGAAGTGAAAGTACACAATAATGAAAGCGGTAGTACTGAATACCATACAGCTAAATTTGTCTTTATCGGCGGTGGAGGCGGAAGTCTACCATTATTACAAAAAACCGGAATTCCTGAATCTAAGCATATCGGAGGCTTCCCGGTCAGTGGCTTATTTATGGTTTGTAATAATCCTGAAATTGTTGAACAGCATCATGCAAAGGTATATGGTAAAGCGAAGGTTGGCGCACCTCCAATGTCTGTTCCACATCTTGACACACGATATATCGACAATAAGAAATCATTGTTATTTGGACCATTTGCCGGCTTTTCACCGAAGTTTTTGAAAACGGGTTCAAACTTAGATTTAATCCGTTCTGTAAAACCGAATAATGTATTGACGATGTTGGCGGCAGGCTTCAAAGAGATGGCATTAACAAAATATCTAATCCAGCAAGTATTGTTATCAAATGAAAAGCGTTTGGAAGAGCTAAAAGAGTTTATCCCGAATGCTAAACTTGAGGATTGGGATATCGTCGTTGCAGGACAACGTGTGCAAGTAATTAAAGATACGGAGACAGGCGGTAAAGGTACACTACAATTTGGTACCGAAGTTGTTACTGCATCGGATGGATCGGTAGCTGCATTGCTTGGTGCTTCACCGGGTGCTTCCACTGCTGTTCATGTTATGCTTGAAGTATTAGAAAAATGCTTCCCGCAATACATGATGGAATGGGAGCCGAAACTAAAAGAAATGATACCTTCTTATGGTATGTCTTTAATGGAAAATCCAGAACTTTTACAAGAAATTCATACCTCAACAGCACAAGCACTTGGGCTAAGTCAACAAGAATTAGCTTATAGTTAAGAATGAATAAAGAATCTTTGATCTATCATTAGATTAAGGATTCTTTTTTTGCGTTTAGAGAGGTAAAAATTGGTGATAAAGAACAATTGCGAGAGTTTAATAGCTGATATTGAAAACGTTAATCTTATTTTCGTAATTAATCAAGGGGAGATCATTGAAGGAGGTACTCATCACGAGCTATTGCAGAAATAAGGATTTTATTCTCCGATGTATGAGAGTCAGTTTAATATCTGAAGTGAAAAATGATTAACTCTTTGAAAAAAATGTTTAGTTTATTGATCATTCAGAGTATGTTGTTATCATCAGAATAAATTCCAAAGAAAAAGACATCTTCCAATTAAAAATGTACCCCGTTAATAACGGTCCATTTTAGTTTGGATGGATGCCTATTAAGAGCGTTCGGTTAGGTGTGATGGCTGGAACATGTAAAATAATAAGAGCCTTTTTTCCGAATTAGGGTATCCGGGTAGATTAAAGGCTAAAGTACCATCTATAGCGGAAATTATTCTTCGTTGCTTTACTATTTTTACGTGATTTGTCAGTAGATTAGCTAAACCATAACGGAATAGACCAATCAAGGAACTTAGTTCAAATAGATTTGGTGAGGGATTAATTCCTTCCGCGAGGTATCTCTTGAATGCGACAATTATGGAAAGCTGTTATTTTCCATTCTCCGTTTTGTTTCAACACCACATTTGTATTAATGGATCCTCTATCATTAGGATCTTGAGCAGGCTGTGCGAGTTGCACTTCACCGATTGCATGAATAATTGCAACCTCGGGAGTGATGAAGCGCGGCTGTATATCGGAAGATGAGGTGGATATCATGATGGATCCTTTAAGAGGTCCATTAAATAACATTTGGTGAACTTCAGTAATTTGTTCTCTCCCTTTTAATCGTTGCCCCATAAACGTTACGTAATCAGCATCTTCCGTAAAACAATTCCCGTAAGCAATCCCGTCTCCTATATTCCATGATTTAGACAATTGTGCAAATAACTCATTAATGGACATTAGATCTTTTTGATTTGTCATTTTTTCCTTTCCTTTCTTAGTTAGTTGTTTGGGGTGCAAAAAGTTATGTGTTATACTAATGCAAATAATACATCTTAATCATTATGAATTCTTATTTAATTAATTATCTTAATCGATTAAGATAACTTTATATTAACTTGGAGGTTATGTAATGTCAAGAGAAATTTTTCCAACTGATTTTCCTGAAATTCCTATGATACAGAAGGCATTGCTTCACGAATTGCGACAAAACAGTGCGAGAGCGGTCATGTTACATCAACTAATTTCTGAAAAAATGGGTCTTAATGCTACCGATCATAAATGTCTTGATTATTTAAATCGAACGGGCCCCGTCACTGCCGGCCAGCTGGCAGACATTACTGGTTTAACAACAGGAGCAGTTACAAATATAATTGATCGATTGGAAAAGGCAGGATATGTAATTAGGGATAAAGATCCAAATGATCGAAGGAGGGTTGTTGTCAAACCTATACCGGAGGGTTCAGCACAACTTTCACCTATGTTTCATTCGATTATGCAATCAACGCTTAATATCATTTCACGGTACAATGAGCAGGAAATTCTTCTGATCCTTGACTTTATCAGGCAGTGTAATGAAATGACTTTAGTTGAAATGAACAAAATGAAGACGGAAAGTGATTTGTAAATAAACTATTTTACAAAATGCGAATTAATGATGCGTAAGAGTGCTTCTAGTGATATAACGAAGGGAGCGTTTTATTGATGCAGAGGCAGTTTTACCAGATGTAATTTATTATAATAAAGAGCCTGTTATACAGTGGGTTGGGCATGGATTTAAAATCCTTATAGCCTAATCCTTTTTTTTACAGGGAAATTTATCTGAAGTAAATAATTTTATTTCGAGAAATTTTTTTTGTTAACCTTTTAGGAATTGAAACGTTTTAATGGTGGGAGGTCCGAAATGAATGATTCCATGATGGGAAAAAAACTTAACGAAGTACTAAAATTTGTTTACTCTTATCTATTAAAAATGGGTGCTTCAAAGGAAGATGCAGAAGACATTATTCAAGACACTGCTTATAAATTCTTACAATATATTGATTCTGTCGGAATTTCTAACGTACAAAGCTGGCTGTTTAGAGTAGCAATTAATCAATATTATGATATGACCCGAAAAAATTCTAGACGGAGAGAAATTTTATTGTTCAACTTACAAGAATTATTTGAGGAAGAGACGCCAGAAAAATTACTTTTACAAAGTGAATTAGAGAAAGACATCCATGAACTGTTAAACAAATTAAAACCGAAACATCGTCAATTACTTCTTCTTAAATATAGTACCGGATTGAAAATAAATGAAATAGCAGATCTATTAGGTATGAAAGAAGGATCGGTTAAGACAATTCTACACAGAGCCAGATGCGAATTTATTGAACAATATAGGAGGTATGGTAATGAATAAAGAAAATGAATTTTTACCAAAAGATTTAGAGTTTGAGAAATTAGTAAAAAAGGCAAAGAGACGTTCAATGACAAAAATGGTGTTGATTTCATTAATTATAAGCTTAATCGTTTTTACTGGTTTATATCTTGTGGGTGATAAGATTATGAATATGAAAATAGAAAAGGAATTTATAATGGATTCAACTTGGAATGAGATATTAGGAGCAAATGTTGAAGAAGTAAAGGGAACCACTTATAACTATTCTCCAATATCAGCAACAGCAAAAACAAAATTAGTGAAGAAAGTTGGAGGGGTACCAATACCGTGGGGGGAAAAGGAAAGAGTCTTTACTATTTTGGGAACGTCGAGATTGATTACGGATGTTCCACCGAGATCAGGTAGTATAAAGGATGAGCGTATCCCTTTATATTACCAAGGAGAAAGAGTCATTGAATTCTATCACCCAGACGTTATTTATAAGAAGATTTTTGATGATAGAGATTTGTTGAATCAAATTGATGATAACAAAGTTGTTGAAATGGCATTTTCATTTAATAAGGGATATTCAATCGAAGAAGTTGATAAAATTTTTAAAGATCAATTAGCATGGTATTGGGTAGATACCTATAGTAAGGAGGATACGAAGGAGTACAGCAAGTTAAATGAAGAGAATTCAAGTGGATACACCATAAATGGATTTGAAGCATATGGATTTAAATATAATAATAGTTCAGCATCTACTTTTATATCTAATCTTCAATTGATTAAATCAAAAAGTGGAGAGTATCAAGATGAAGCAACTGAAATTTATAATAACATTACGAATAACGGTAAGGATAAATTGGCACCCAAGAGCCTTAAAATTATTGGTGTCGTAGTTACAGGAAAACCAAGTGATTTAAAAAAGTATAATGACACATCTATCATTCGAGGTGCTACGTTAGGGGCAACAACCGATCAGTATTAAAATGATAGAACAAGGGTGTCCCCTTTACAGAGAGGAAAGAAAATGTATCCATTCTACAATGGATTAGTATAGGAACTTTTAGTGGAGCAGAATTCCAAACAAATTCATATGAGGGTGTTATAATAAGTATTTGGAAAGTATAAAGCAGTGCTATCCAAATACAAAAATTTATTTTAACTATTATATTTTTTATTTCAATATAATAATAGGAGGCTCTTTTATGAATGTTTTAGTTGTTAAAGCAAATAACCGCCCAGCAGCGGAGGCTGTTTCCAGCAGAATGTATGAAACTTTTATGGACGCATTAAAAGGTGCGGAAAATTTGAATGTGACTACATATGATGTATTCGCTGAGGATACACCTTATTTTGGTCAAGATATATTTAATGCTTTTGGAAAAGTGAATAACGGTGGAGAATTAACTGATATAGAACAGCGTCTCTTAAATGCGAAACAAAAAGCAATGGATGCGTTAACTGCTGCAGATGTAGTTGTATTTGCATTCCCATTATGGAATTTAACTATTCCAGCTAAACTACAAACTTTTATCGATTATGTATACGCTGCAGGATTTGCATTTAAATATGATGCTGATGGTAACATGATTCAATTAATGACGGATAAAAAAGCCATTTTCTTAAATGCACGTGGCGGAATTTATTCTACACCAGAAATGGCACAGATGGACATGTCTGTTAATTATATGCGTAACGTATTTGGCGGTATATTTGGTATGGAAATTATCGATGAAGTCATTATCGAAGGCCATAATGCTATGCCTAATAAAGCAGAAGAAATCATCCAAGAAGGATTACGTAAGGTTACAGAGGCTGCTAATAAACTAGCAAATCAAGTGGCTTTAGTGTAAATTTTTTTTGTATGCCATTAAAAATACTGAACGTACTTTGAGATTAAAAGTTATTCGATAAGAAGTAAACGTCAATATGAGATGATCAACCAGCAAAGCTCATTTGACTCCCAAAAATAAAATTTAATCATAATAGAAAAGGCTTGAGTTTGACTCAGGTCTTTTTTTATTTTAGAACTACTTGAACAAATTAGAAAATTCCGATAATATCAAAGATAGGCACATAAATTATTAATATACGGACGAATCGGGGGGAGAAACGTATTCATGAGAAAAAAACGATTAGTTTTTATGGCAATCTCCTTAACAATTATACTGCTATTAGCAGGATGTGGTACTAGCGAAAAGGAAACGGTGGGGACAAAAACAAAAGATGAAGAAACATTTAAAGTAGGTCTTGAAGCTGGGTATGCTCCATTCAACTGGACACAGAAAGATGATTCCAATGGCGGAGTAAAAATTGATGGCAGTGCAGAGTATGCAGGTGGTTATGATGTGGAGATTGCTAAAAAAATAGCTGAAGGTTTGGGGAAAAAACTTGTAATCGTTAAAACCGAATGGGATGGCCTTGTTCCAGCATTAACCTCTGGAAAAATCGATGCCATCATAGCAGGAATGTCACCAACAGCAGAGCGCAAAAAGACGATCGATTTCTCGGATATCTACTATAAATCAAATTTAGTAATGGTCGTTAAAAAAGGTGGGAAATATGAGACAGCAACTTCTATTCAGGACTTCAGTGGCGCTAAAATAACAGCTCAATTAAATACATTCCACTATTCAGTCATTGATCAAATTAAAGGTGTAAATAAGCAGCCAGCAATGGATAATTTTCCGGCAATGAGGGTAGCGCTGGAATCAGGAGTCATTGATGGATATGTATCCGAACGTCCAGAAGGAGTTAGTGCTGAATCTGCTAACAAAAACTATAAAATGGTTGAATTTACTGATGGATTTAAAACATCAGATGATGATACGGCTATCGCTGTAGGTATTAAAAAAGGCAGCAGTTTAACAGATGAAATTAATAAAATTTTATCAGGGATCTCAGAAGAGGAACGTTCAAGCATTATGGATACTGCTATTAAAAATCAACCAGCAGCAAATTAATAAGGAGTGAAGCCGGGTACATATATGCACCCGGTTTTGTTGGTTCTGTTAGATTGTAAATATCTTATATACGATTTTTATCATATTCTTAAGCCGTTTCTACTTGTTGTCTTTTAGGTCTATTGTCTATCTCATATGAATACAAGTGGTCAGGGCTTGTTTTCGCCATATTTTATGAAAAAAATTTATAACATTGAAATAAGAATGTAAAGTGGTTTTGGTGCGAAAAAGGGGGATAAATATGACTTTTGATTGGTTAATGAAGATTGTTACAGAAAATTGGCCAATGTTCATCCGCGGTGCGGGGATTACAATGTTGATTTCTATTGTGGGTACCATTCTTGGATTTATCATCGGTTTAATAATAGGAGGGATACGGACAATTCCTCTGCCTGAGAGAGGAGCAAAGAGAGTTTTTCTTAAAGTGATACGTGCAATATTCTCTACCTATATTGAAATATTTCGTGGTACACCGATGATCGTACAAGCAATGGTTATTTTTTATGGATCAGCTTTAGCATTTGGTGCAGACATGGACCGTCTATATGCTGCCTTCCTCATTGTATCGATTAACACTGGGGCGTATATGGCAGAAATCGTCCGTGGCGGGATTCTCTCGATTGATAAAGGTCAGTATGAAGCAGCACAGGCAATTGGAATGAACCATTTTAGAACGATGTTCCATATTGTCCTACCTCAAGCCATTCGTAATGTTATACCATCAATTGGAAATCAGTTTGTTATTAATATTAAGGATACCTCTGTTCTCAATGTCATCTCTGTATCAGAATTATTTTTCCAAACAAAATCAATCGCGGGAAATAACTTTAGATATTTTGAATCATTTTTTGTTGCTTGTGTGCTTTACCTAATTATGACCATAACCGTATCACGAATATTAGCCTATATCGAAAAGAAATTAGATGGACCGGAAAATTATTCTCAAATTGTAGTAGAGGCACCTGAAGATATGTACAGGAAAAATGTCAGTCAATAGTCGAGGAGGAGATGATATGGAAAAAATCTTAGAATTTCAGCATTTAAGTAAAACCTTTGGAAGCAATGAAGTGTTAAAGGACATTAATTTTTCAGTTAATAAAGGGGAAGTAGTTTGTATTATTGGTTCGTCTGGGTCGGGAAAGTCTACACTTCTTCGTTGTGCGAATCTATTAGAAAAACCGAGTGGCGGTCAAATTCTCTATAAGGGTGAAAACATTTTAAGTAAAGATCGCGATATTTCTGAATATCGTACGAAATTAGGAATGGTGTTTCAGCAATTTAATTTATTTAATAATTTTAATGTACTTGGAAATTGTGTAGTAGGGCAAATGAGGGTGTTAAAACGTTCCCGAGGAGAGGCAGAAAAGCTGGCACTGAAATATTTAAAAGTTGTTGGAATGGATCAATATATTCATGCAAGACCAAAACAATTATCAGGGGGTCAAAAACAGCGTGTAGCTATAGCAAGAGCACTCTCTATGGAACCAGATGTAATGTTATTTGATGAGCCCACTTCAGCCCTTGATCCTGAATTGGTAGGAGAGGTTCTAAAAGTTATGAAAGAGCTTGCCGGCAGTGGCCTCACAATGTTAATAGTTACCCATGAAATGGGATTTGCAAAAGAAGTTTCAAACCGTGTAGTGTTTATGGACAAAGGAGTAATTGCAGAGGAAGGAAGTCCAGAACAAATCTTTAATCATCCTACACAAGAACGGACAAGAGAGTTTTTGAAACGTACACTAGCACAAAATGTGTAAGAAAGGGGGTCAGTCCCCCACTGCTTTAAAGCGGTGGGGGACTGACCCCACCTTTTTATCTTGAATGCACTTTTTCACCTTGAACCCAGACTTCTCGAATGTTTTCTGGTCGAGTATTATACATGATTTTTTGGAAGATATCATATAGATCTTCATTTGGATCGAAGATTGGGAGCTTTGCAGAAGGTACGTTTGTGTCGATAATTTGTACATCCCATGTATAGTTTTCTTGTATTCTTCCAATAGGTAGGCTTAAACTTTCTCCACCGCCTGCTGTTGCGAAGTAAAAGGCTTCATTAATGGTAATGCGAGAATTAGGCACGCCACGTTCTTCTGCAGGAAGGGCATTATTGACTCCATCTTCTAGCATTCTCGAAGAGACAACAGATTGTTTTGCGTTATCGTAAAGACTAGGAGTGGCACCAGCTGAAATATCCGTTCCTAAGCCAATATCAATTCCTTTGTCTCGGAAGCGGGCAATGGGAATGACACTATTGGCAAAATAAGCATTTGATAAGGGGCAATGACCAATGGCTGTTCCCGTTTTAGCAAATAATTCTGCATCATCATCGTCTAAAAAATTGCAATGTGCCATGACCGACTTATCACCTAATAGTCCAAAATCATGTAATGCAAAGGCATCATGTTTATGGAACCGATTTTGGACATATTCATGCTCCCAATCACTTTCACTACAATGTGATTGGATATGTGTATCATACTTTGCCGCCAATTCACCTAATCCTTTAAGAGCCTCAGTTGTGCAGCTAGGAATAAAGCGTGGTGTAACAACAGGGTATACCCCTTGTTTTACCTGCTTCGCTAACTCTTGAACAGCTAAAATGAATTCTTCAGTATCTGCTAATGCTGTTTCTGTATTTATATCTCGGTAATAGTCAGGATTTTGTTCTGGATCATCCATCACCACTTTTCCAACCAAACCTCGCTGTCCTTTCTTTGCGCATATTTCTGCAAGTAAGAGACTTGCCTCCTTATGTACCGTTGCAAAGTAAAGTGCCGTTGTTGTTCCATTCGCGAGCAAGGTTTGAACTAAATCTTCATAGACAGTTGCCGCGAAGTCTAAATCTGCATATTTAGCTTCTAATGGAAATGTGTATGTATTTAACCAATCATGTAGTGGAAGGTCCAGTGCTGTTCCAGATTGTGCCCATTGTGGGGCGTGAACATGTAAATCGACAAAACCAGGCAGGAAATACTGGCCATCTGCAAGGCGATGAAAATTATCTCTGCCTTGATATTTATCTAGAAATAACTGGTATTCTTCGTTCTCTGGGACAACTATTTTTTCAATGATGCCATTCTCATTTACACAGAATAGGCAATCTTTCAAAATAGTAATTTCTTTTGATGTATGACTAGTGAAAGCTGTTCCTTGGAAAATTTCATAACATTTATCCATGATTACCACCTTAATGTTCGTCTTTTTCTATAATAGTCAGTATAATTGTTTGAAATTTTGATGTCTACAAAATTATTTCCGTTTTTTTTAGGAAATTGCCATTCTACGCTTAGAAATAAACTTTTTATATTTATTAGTAATTGGAAATAAAGAAATTTGTCTTGCATTTGATAAAGTTAATGCTATACTGATAACATTCAAAAAAATTAAATATCGTTTTTCATATAATCGTAGGGATATGGCCTACAAGTTTCTACCAGTTTACCGTAAATAAACCGACTATGAAAAGCAGAGTGAAGATAGTCTCCAGTTTATAGGAGGTTTGTCTTTTCTTTCGTATTTCATTGTGAAAGCTCGAAGTACATTGCTTTTCTACGTTGTGGAGGGGCAAGTGCTTTGAGCTTTTTTATTTAGGCTTTGATTATATGGATGTACTGAAAATGTATAGGAGGCTAGATGATGGAAAGTATTGCTAGAGAACGAGAAACAGAGAAAATAGGGACAGATGTTGGTGACCATACGGAGAATATTTCTATTTTACAATCGATTTTTTTAGGCCTCCAACAAGTATTAGCAATGGACCTTTTTATTCCACCTATGGTTTTAGCCGGATTATTATCATTTTCAGTTACTGAAAATGCTTTGCTCATTCAAATGACATTTATTGCTTGTGGGATTGCAACAATTATTCAAGCAGGAATAGCAATGAAGCTTCCTGTTATGCAGGGTCCTTCCTTTGTCCCACTAAGTGCTCTTGCCGCCATTGGAACAACATCTGGTGTTGGTGCGATGATAGGAAGCTTAATACCTGGGGCCTTGTTAATAGCTATATTGGGTTATCCAATGAAAGTATTTAGTAAAGTAGTAAGGAAATTTATCCCGCCAATTGTTGCAGGGACAGTTATCGTTGTTGTTGGTATTTCTCTTATGCCTAGTGCCATAAATTCTATTTATACTGCACAAGGTAGTTTTGGAACAAATATGTTTATTGCCCTTATAACAGCAGCTGTTCTGATTTTCTGTATGTATGTTGGCGAAAAATCTAAAACGAAATTTAGATATATTAAAGTTGCGTCTGTTATTTTAGCATTAGGTATTGGAACGATTGTTGCCTCGTTTTTTGGTTTAGTTAATTTTTCATCAGTTGGGAAGTCTGCTTGGTTTCAGATGCCAAGTATCTTTGCATTTGGAAAACCGACTTTTAACATAGATGCCATTCTCATTATGTTAGCTATTTACTTTATTATCATGATTGAAACGACTGGTACATGGTTTACTGTTAGTAAAGTGACTGACGAACATCTTGATGATAAACGATTAAATGGGGGAGCGTTTGGAGAAGGTTTAGGATGCTTTCTCGGTTCTTTCTTTGGTGGGACACCTGTAACAGGTTATTCCTCTAATGCAGGGATTATTGCAATTACAGGTGTTAAAAGCCGTAAGCCAATTATTGCTGGTGGAGTGATTTTAATTTTATTAGGAATGATGCCAAAACTTATGAATGTGATTGCCAGCATTCCTTCAGTTGTCATTAATAGTGTTTTTGCCATTCTTTGTGTAGTGATTATGATGAATGGATTTAAAGTGATTAAAGAAGTTCCTTTTACAGAAAGAAATATGTTGGTTATCGGTGTTTCTATCATGCTTGCGTTGTTTGCAGTACTTATGCCAGCTAATATCTTAAATGGATTACCAAATTTAGTGACATATTTTGTCTCATCTGGAACGGCGATTGGTGCTATTACTGCATTGGTACTTAATTTGATACTTCCTCAAAAGCTGGAAGATAGAGGGGTTGCAACTAAGATGACAGAAGTAAGTGCAAAAGTAAATTAGAAGAGGGGAAATCTATTATGCAACAAGATCGATTATGGAATGAATGGCATCCAGTTTGTAAGGCAGAAGAGTTATTAGATGATCCAAAACAGGTATTTGTTCTAGGTGAGCGTGTGGTAATTTTCCGTAATGAAAAAGGGGTACATGCATTTAAGGATTTATGTATTCACCGTGGAGCTGCACTTTCACTCGGAAAAGTAAAGGATGGGAATTTGGTTTGTCCGTATCATGCATGGGAATATAATTCTGAAGGAACATGTGTAAAGATTCCTGCATTACCGTGTAAAAGACCGATTCCTAAGAAGGCTAGAGCAACGGTTTATCATTGCCAGGAACAATATGGCTTAATTTGGGTTAATTTAGGCGATGAACCTTCACCTATGATCTCTTATCCTGAATATCATACAGAGGGCTATCGTACAGCTATTTGTGGACCTTATGAAGTAAAGGCAAATGCACCGAGAATTATCGAAAATTTCCTAGACGTTTCACATCTTATGTTTGTTCATGAGGGGATGCTTGGAGTCGAAGATCATGCTGAAGTTATGGATTATGATGTAGAGTTTATCGATAATCGTTTTATTACGAGTAAAATTCCCGTATACCAACCGAATCCTGATGGAAGGTCAAAAGGTGGATACGCAGATTATATTTATGAAATATTAAATCCAACAACTGCCCGATTTACTAAAACAACAGAAGGTTCAGATGAGGAATTTACGATTTTGCTCGTTGTAAATCAGGAAGATAAAGAACAAGCAAAGGCATTTATGCTATTGACTCGAAATTATGATTTAGATAAATCAGATGATGCGTTTATTGAATTTCAGGATATTATTTTCAATCAAGATTTAGACATTGTCGAAAGTCAAAAACCTGAACTTCTCCCATTAGATTTACAGGCAGAAATGCACCTTAAATCTGATGCACTAACTATCGCTTATCGTAGATGGCTGAATGAGCTAGGGGTAGAAAACGGTGTAATCGCTCTTAGTGATGAAAAGCGAAGTAAGCGTAAATCATCTTTAGTACAATAAAAAACTATTAATAAAATCATTATCAATGAACCGGCATAGGAGGATTCCATGGCCGGTTTTTTTACTTTTATATTGCGTTTAGGAGAAGGGATAGACAAAATTTTAACTGATTAATAATGTCAATGGTATAAACGATGGTAGGTGCTAAAAACTATAGTAGAATATATGTAATCTTACTTTGTCAATTGATTCGTTATTGAAATAAAGTTAAACTTTGCATATATCGCCATTTAAGAGCAGGTGCAACTAGATGAATAATAGACAGAAGGAATTGTTGAGAAGATTGCTCATTCAAGAAGAAGGGGCATTGCATATTAAAGATTTGGCTTCAGAGCTTGATTGTGCGGAAAAGACAATCCGGAATGATTTGGATCGGTTGGAGGAATTTTTGCTTGAGTTCCCTAATGCCGGTTTAATTCGTAAGCCTGGTTTAGGTATTTCTATTGCTATTGATGATGATAACCGTAAAGATATTTTACACCGTCTTCTTTCAAATGAGCCAAAAACTATGGAAGAGCGGCTATTTGAAATGGCCTTTCAACTGTTGACGAATAATAAGCCGACAACATTACAGTATTGGGCGGATCGTTATTATGTTCCAAAAGCAGCAGTTAAGAAAGACATTGATATCATTAGTAATTGGGTACAACGTTTTGACCTTGAGCTCATCACAAAGCAACGGTTTGGAAATACGATAGAGGGGTCGGAGTTAAAAAAGCGAAATGCATTAGCCCATTTATCCGAGCTCATTCCATCTACTTCAAGTGCCAAAAATTTGGTACTAGATTTATTTTTGCCATATGAAATTACGATTGTGAGAAATGCATTGCATGATTTAAAGAATCGATTTTCTCTTACTTTTACAGATGGTGCTTTGGAGAGTTTGCTTGTACATACGCTGATTATGATTAAACGTACTCGACAAAGGGCGCAAGTATTTATCCAAGGGTTCGAAAAAGAGAGTGCAGAGAAGAGTCAAGAATACAACTATACAAATTGGTTTTTCGAACAACTTGAATCAGTTTTTCGGTTAGTCTTTCCTGATGAGGAGCGGGTTTATTTTACCTGGCATCTCATGAGTAGCAAACGAATGGAAGAGGAATTAGAACGGATATTAATAAAGGATGAAGAAACGACCAGAATTATGAATACACTGATATACAAAATGGAAAATCTGACCCAATTACCATTTGTGGCAGATCCCATTTTAGCAAGTGGACTAGCTGTTCATATGCATTCTGTTATTAATCGCATCAAGTATGGCTTTCCAATTACAAACCCATTGTTTGAAAATATCAAACGCATGTACCCGTATATGTTCAGTATGGTCATACTGGTTCTCGAGGAACTAAACACCACTTTTTCTATCGACATCCCAGAAGATGAGGCAGCATACATCGTACTTCATTTTCAAGCCTCTCTTGAACGTATAGAAGGAGGAAGAGAAGAGAAAAAAAGAGCATTGATTGTTTGTCACATGGGTATTGGCATGTCACATTTGTTGGAGGCGAAGATTAAACAACAGTATCAGGGCATTGAAATTCTGGCCTGTATTAGTAAAACTAAGGTGAAAAATTACGTAGAAATTTTCCAACCTGATTTTATCATTTCAACCGTACCACTTGAAAATGTGAAGAGTGAGTATATCGTTATTTCCCCGCTCTTTGGACAGGATGACAAGCAGAAATTGCGTCAATTTGTTGAGGGGTTAGTCAACAAACGTAAGTCCATTAATACAAATAATGTATTGTCGCAATACTTAGTGAATGATCTTATGTTCTTTAATGTAGAAAAAGAGCATCGTTATGAGGTTGTGGAAATGTTGGCCAGGGCTCTTTTTGAAAAAGGATATGTTAAAGAAGAATTTATACGTAATGCTATCAAACGGGAGCATTCATCTGCAACGGCCATTGGTGGAAGTATTGCCATACCGCACGGG